>CAZADK010000355.1:0-5168 GCA_964483855.1 uncultured Rhodoferax sp. | reverse complement strand
CAGCGCTGGTGCTGCCGGTGCTGCCGGCGGCAGCCGTCGCTGCGCTGCCTGCTGATGAGGCGGTGGCACGTCGGCTGCAGGAATTCGAGTTTGCCGAGCTCAACCTGCAAGTGCGCGAAATGCTGCAGCAAGGACGACGTGCCCAGGCAAAGGCCGCGTTGACGCGGGCCAAGGCGAGGGTGGCAGACCACCAGTGGCTGGCCGGCAAGCTCGAACGCTTGAGCGAACTGGTGGCGCAGGATGTGGACATGGCGCAGAAGGAAATGCTGTATTCCAGCGGCAAGATACGCTTTCGGTTGGCTCAAAAAAGCGAGGTACCTTCGGTGACTGACGAGACCGCCAGCCTCGAGGTACCGGCGTTCCTTCGGCGCAAGGCCAGCAAAGCACCGGCCGCAGCAAGCTGTGATGATGGCCCCGGCACGCCAGGCGGCCAAAAATGCGCCGCAGCGTCGTCGGGTGGCGTTACGCTACGGTGCGGCCATGCACCACGACTCAACCAGAGGAATCAGATGATGAACGAACGCATGCCGGTCACAGACCTTCCGACGAAATACGAACCGACCGGCATCGAGCCGGTCTACCTACACCTGTCGGTGACCGATCCCGAGTCGGTCGCGGCGGTGGGCAGGCAGCTCGAGCGTCTGCGTCTGGGCAGCGGCGACGCGCAGGCTTGAGACCCCATGCAGCAGCAGGGGGGTGAATACTTGTTTTCCGCGACCGACCTGGTCGGATTCCTGGAGTGCGAGCACCTGATGGAGCTCGACCTGCAGGCGGTGCAGTGGAACAAGTTACAGGCGCACGGCGTGTCGACAATGGCGCACCTGGCCGCGCGTTCCGCCGCCGAACCGGTCGCTGGCATGCACAAGGACACATTTGCTCGCCTGCAGTCGCAGGCCGCATTGCAGGAACGTGCCCGCCGCACCGGGCAGCGCGAGGTGCGGGTGCTGCCGCTGGATCCGGAGGGCCAGCGCGGCTTTCATCGCCTGCCGGCGCCCGACGACGGCGACATGTTCTTTGACATGGAGGGCGCCCCGCTGGAGATCGGTGGGCTGGAGTACCTTTTCGGCGTTTGGCTCCACGACGGCGGCCAGTGGACGTTCCGGGGTTTCTGGGCCCACGACCGCGCACAGGAGCGCGTGGCGCTCGAGCAGTTCGTCGACTTCGTCGTCGCACGCCGTCTACGGCATCCGGCGGCCCACGTCTACCACTACGCCAGCTACGAAGAGACGGCGCTCAAGCGTCTGGCGAGTTTCCACCAATGCGAGCAAACCTGGGTGCCCTTGAAGCAAAGCCACAAGAGCGTTGGTGTCGAGAAGGTAGCGTTCACCAAGCATCGCGTTGTGCCCGCTGTGCCAGAATCGCGTCGCCGCGCCATTGCAACTGGCCTACCAGGGCAGCTAGCCGATGGTGTTCGATTTTTGAAGGCTCTTTATTGGCTGTGGGCGCGGATTCCAGAACAACCAGCACGCGTTGACCAACCAAAGGCTTCGGTGGGGTATCCAGCCAGACAAGCTGTGTACCGTTTATCTCTGCACTGTAGCTGCGTAACACGGCGGTTCTCCCAGGGGCAATCGAACACAATCAGAAATCCGTTTTATGGTTTTTTTTTCGGCTCCTCGTGCCACAAACAGAAGTCGGCGCACACGCGGGTCGACCGATATCGCTTGTCCGCGGCCGCCTGATTGCCGCCTCTCACGTAAGACTAGGGCGGCGGTGGGTAAGCCGCCCGCCTTCGTCGCCCTGCGGTGATCGCTTGGATCAGTGCCCGCCGCAATCAGGCGGCACGCAGCGTCACGCGGCGCACGCGCATCCGCGAGACCGACTTGCGGATAGACGCCCATCGACAGCGTCTTTTGCTAGCCGTCGAAACGCTAGTTGAAGCGCCACCACTTACCGCCGTTCGGCGTAACAAGCAGACAAAGGCCACGGTCGTCACTCCCCATGTAGATCCTTGTTTGCATTTGATTTTTAGGTCATCTTGGAAGCTACCGAACCTTGAAATGATGGGAGGAGGGCTATCGAACAATGCCCGCAGACCCTCATGGAGTATGGGTTTTTCCATTTGTTTTCAGAAAGATGCCCCCAAAAATGCCCCCTGCCAATCGTCGCTGACACTGGGCTCCGTGCGCGCGATGCGGCCGCCAATGCAGATTTCTCCCCCGATTGAAACTGCGCCTGCGACTCCTCCTGGGCGTGACCGTCAGGGCTCGTCTGGCTGATGCATCCACGCCGGAATGTCCCGCTCGCCGTGCAGAACACGCCACACGTCGATGTGGTCGTCCATGTCCATGTAGAACACGAGGTGCGGATAACGCGCCAGGGGCCAGAAACGCAGACCTGGCAAGTTCAACGCGTGGGCGTAGCGGGGTGACCCGGTGGCTGCGTGCCTGCTGATATGGCTATACGCCTGCTCCAGGGCATTGATGAACCCGAGGGCCGCCGACCCAGCTTGCTGGTCAAGATAGTGCTTGATGGCTTCGTCGACATCCTCTTTGGCCAGCGCACGTGGGACGATGGGCTTGAACTTCACCCGCGGGCTTTGGGTTTGATGCCCAAACCGACTCGATCGCGTAGCGACTCGAAGTAGGCCTTGTCCGCAGGTGCCACTGCCTTCGAGCCCGCACCCTTTAGCAACAGATTTCGCAAATGCAGCCGGTCATGGTCCTTTCGGATCAACTCGCGAACATACTCGCTGCTGGTGCCGTACCCCCGCTGACTGACCTGCTCGTCCACGAAGGACTTGAGCGTATCGGGCAGGGAAATGTTCATGGTACCCATGGCGCAAGCTTAGACACTTTGCCAAAAATTGGCAAGACTGATGGACTGCCAACCACCACATCGCAGCTCGGTTTGGCCCCACCTCGCAAGTGGCTGCATTGGGTGCGGATTCACCTTGAGTCACATGTTTTCTGACCCAACACCCCCTGCTACCCTTGCTACCGATCAACATTCGCGCTGGTCGAAGGTAGCAAGAATAGCAAAAATAGCAACGCCCTCGGGTATCGAAACCCATTCGGCAAAGGCTATGTCCGCTTATCCAGCAGCGCAGGATTGATCGCTATCACCCGCCGGCGCCCGTCTTCCACCAGTGCTTCGAATTCACAATCTTCGCTCGCCGTGTCCTGCGCCCGGCGCCGCTTGTGCTTGATTGCTTCCAGAATGCCGGCCTTCTTCGCTTCAAACACCGCCGTGGCGGTGTCGAGTTTCGCGATTTCCGGGGACATTTCCAGCCGCTGCCGGGTTTCCCAATCTCGCAACTCCGGGGAGAAGATGGCATCACAGGTGGTCTTGCGTTCTCCCGAGTCGGCGACCGCCAGCAGGTAAAGGGAAATGGGGCCCACGAGTTGATGGTCGCGGTCGCGCTGGAGTGTCAGCACTTTTTGCAGTGTCGGCAAAAACTGCGCCACGTCGTCGTTGGCCCGGGCCACGGGCCTGTGCCCATATGCCCTGCGCGACCAAGGTCGTACGGGCGATGTCCGTGGCCAGGGGGGCAGGAATACAGACGCCTATGCGATATTACGGGTGATCAATTCCAGAGCCCGGCGTCTGGACGCGCCGTCAGGTTTGGCCTGGTTTAGCCAGTCGGCGATGCGCGGATCGGTACGGCGCACATGTAATACGGCTTTGATCGCCGCGATCTCGTCGCCACGTTGTGCACTGGCGCCGCGCGGCATCATGGTCTCCTGGTCCCAGCCCAGGCGGCCAGCAATCTGCGCCAGCGCCTCGGTGTCGCGCTGGAAAGCCAACAGGTCGGTGAATGCGGTCATGCGGTGCGCCTGAGAGCGTGATTACGGGTGCGGCGCTTGCGCCTTCGGCCGACGGTAGCCCCGCAGCGCAGCGCCGCATAAGTGCGACCTGGTGCAAGACGCAATTCGATGGGCACTGAGCCTTCATTTGCCCAGGCGGTGACGCCTGCATAACGCCCTGTCCATTGCGTGGCAAAAGGTTTCTGCGACCTGACCTTGCTCAATTTCCGATCGAGAACTGTCGGTCTTGTTTACAGTCGTCGCCAGCCAAGCCAAGCTAAGCCAAACCAAGCCATTGATTTACCTATGGTTACTGCCTTTTTGTGACATTCGGCACAAATGTTGCTTTTTTTTCGCGTCGGCTTTTTCCGGCGCGAACAACCAACGCAAAGGCTCCTTATGAATATCAAGAAATTGGGGGCGTTGCTTGCAGCGCTGGTCGTGGCTGCGGGTATCGGGTCAGCGTCGGCCACCCCGCTGGTCGGTCGCGACATCACTCGCAATGCGGTGGCGGCAAACGACGCCAGCGCGGTCTATTTGTGGGACCAGGATCTGGGCATCACCTGGTTGCGCAATGCCAACATCAATGGCACCGCGAATTGGACTACGCAAAACAATTTCGCGCAAAGCCTGGTGACCGGTGCTGGTGCCAACGCCATCAGTGACTGGCGCCTGCCCACGGTGACTGACAGCGGCACCCCCGGTTGCAACTACAGTAATGCGGGTGGCACCGATTGCGGCTACAACGTGGACACCAGCGGCTCCGAGATGGCGCATCTGTACTATGTGACGTTGGGCAATCTGGCCTATTGCCCGGCAGGCGACGTCACCTGCGCGGGTGGCCCGCAAGTTGGCTTCGGCCTGACCAACGTCGGCGACTTCTTGAACATGCAGTCCACCATCTACTGGTCCGGTACGGAGTACGCGCCGGTTACGAGTGACGCGTGGGGCTTCAGTACCCTCATTGGCGACCAGGTCAGCTACGATAAGGACGATGGTTTGTATGCCATGGCTGTGCGCCCCGGCGATGTGCTTGCCGCCCAGGTGCCTGAGCCAGAGTCCATGCTGTTGGCGCTGACCGCGCTGGCGGGCCTGGTCCTGGTCCGTCGGCGGCGGGCAGTTGGCGCTTTGGCACTTTGAACCCTTTGGGTCTTTTGCGGAGTTTGGGGGCGCGAGCCCTGCAAGGCGAGCCCCCAACGGCCGCGCAACCCAAAGGCCGTGAACGACAGGCCCGCAGCAAGGCACGTTACGAGCACCTGCCCATTTGCAAATCGGCGCTCGATTTATGTGTGCATTTCGAAAAACCGGTGGCCGGGTTTTCGCGTTACCACAAGTACACGTTGGGCAACGAGTTGCGCGCATGCAGTCGCGCCGTGCTGATGCAGGTGCTGCGTGCCAACCAGGCCAGCGACGCGCCCGCGC
>CAZADK010000354.1:0-5168 GCA_964483855.1 uncultured Rhodoferax sp. | reverse complement strand
GGGCTGAGCGCCTTGGGAGCGGCCCGGCGGCGCTCATTGGAGAACCCTCCGTCCCACGGACTGCGGGGCTGAGCGCCTTGGGAGCGGCCCGGCGGCGCTCATGCTCGCCTCACCGGTTGGGCCGAGCGGCGTAGCTGCCAGTCGACCAGCGCATTCACGGCGACGGTGATCAGCCCGATCATCAGCGCGGGCAATAGTGGCGCCGCAATGCCGAAGCCGATTGCGGCGGCATTCTCCTTGACCATGCCGCCCAAGTCGGCGTGGGGCGGGCGAATGCCCAGGCCCAGAAAACTCAGCGAGCTCAGGAACAGCGCGGCGAATGAAAAGCGCAGGCCGAACTCGGCCAGCAGGGACGGCATCACATTGGGCAGGATCTCGCGGCGCAGGAACCACCAGAAGCCTTCGCCGCGCAGACGCGCGGTCTCGACGAAATCCAGCGCCATGACATCCACCGCCAGCGCCCTCGCCAGGCGGAAAACACGGGTCGAGTCCAGCGCCGCCATCACGCAGATCAACACGGGAATCGAGGTGCCCATCACCGACAGGACCACCAGGGCCATGATCAAGGTCGGAATGGACATCAGGATATCGACGCCGCGGCTGAGCAGTTGGTCGATCCATCCCGAGAACACGGCGGCCAGGAAGGCCAGCGTGACACCCACGACGAAAGACGCCAACGTCGCGCCAAAAGCGACCAGAACGGTATTGCGGGTGCCGAACAGGAGACGCGTCAGCATGTCGCGCCCCAGGTTGTCAGTGCCCAGCGGGTGGGCCAGGGTCCATTTCTCCCATGGATCTGCGGCCAGCGCTGTCTCGCCATATGGCGCGATGAAGGGCGCCAGAATCGCGGCTAGCACCACCAGGACGATGAAGCCACCACAGATCGCGGCGAACCAGCGCGACTTCACTTTGGATGCCTCAAGCGCGGATTGGCCAGGATGCCCAGGAAGTCCGACAGGAAGTTGCCGATGATGTAGACCACCGAGAAGATCAGGCCGCAGGCCTGCACCAGTGGCAGGTCGCGCGCCGTGACGGCGTCGACCATGAGTTTGCCCATGCCGGAGTAGTTGAAGACGGACTCGACCACCACCACACCGACCACCAGATAGGCCAGGGTCAGCATGACGATGGACAGGATCGGCGAGAGCGCATTGGGCAGCGCATGGCGTACGATGATGCGTGCCGGCCCGATGCCTTTGATCTCCGCCATGCGGATGTATTCGGCCGACAGCACCGACACGATCGCGGTGCGGGTCAGCCGCATGGTGTGGGCCAGCGTGACCGCCGTGAGGGTGAGCACCGGCAGCACCAGGGCGCGCGCCCAGGCCAGCAGGCTGTCGCCCTCGCGCAGCAGGGAGAGCGCCGGAAACCACCCCAGCTGGACCGCCAGCCCCAGCATGAGCGCATACCCGATCAGGAACTCAGGCACTGACACCAAGAGCAGTGTGATCGCCGAGATCGCGTGGTCCGCCAGACGCTCACGCCGCAGCGCGGCATACAGCCCGAGCGCGATCGACAGCGGAACGGCGATCAGCGCCGCGGTGCAGGCCAGGATCAACGTGTTCTGCAGACGGCCAGAAACCAGCTGCACGATCGGCAGGCCGTTGGCCAGCGAGCGCCCGAAGTCGCCATGCGCAAACGCGGTGATCCAGTTCAGGTAGCGCTCGAGCGGCGGTCGGTCGAGGCCGAGATCGCGCCGGATGGCTGCCACCGTCTCCGGGGTCGCCTGCTGCCCGAGGATGGCTGTCGCCACGTCGCCCGGCAACAACTCGGTGCCGATGAATATCAGCGCCGATACCGCAAACAGCGTCAGGACGGCAAATGCAGCACGTTGCAGGACCAGACGCAACAGCACCGTGCGTTACCGCCGGTTCAGGTCAGCCAAACGCGCTCCACCACCCGCATGCCCGACATGGCGTAGTTGCCGGGGAAGAAGCCACGCACATTGGCACGCGCTCCGTCGAGCACGTCGGCAAAAATCGGATTGATGCAGCCACCGGTGGCATGGATCAGGCGCTGGCAACGGCTGTAGAGCTCGCGCCGCTTTTGCTCGTTGAGTTCTGCCCGGGCCTGCGCCAGCGCCGCGTCGAACTCGGGTGAGTTCCAGTTCGAGTCGTTGAATGTGGCCCCGGCCTTGAACGCCGTGGCCAGCATGATGCCGGCGGTCGGGCGCCCGCCCCAGGCTGCAGCGCAGAACGGCTTCTTGCGCCACACGTTGTTCCAATAGCCGTCGTTGGGTTCGCGCACCAGTTCGATGTTGATGCCTGCGCGGGCGGCATGTTCCTTGAACAGGGTCGCCGCGTCGGGCGCCTCGGCAAAGGCCACGTCGGCGAACGACAGCGCCAGGGGCCCGGAGTGGCCTGAACGGCGGTACAACGAGCGTGCCTGCTCCGGGTCGTAGGTCCGCTGGGGGATGTCGGACGCATGAAACGGATCGGCATTGCCGATCGGATGGTCGTTACCCACGCGGCCATAACCGCGAAAAACCCGCTTGAGCAGGTCCTCGCGGTCAATTGCCAACTTGAGCGCCATGCGCAGGTCGACATTGTTGTAAGGCGCGTTGTCGCACAACATCATGAAAGGACGGTAAGCTCCCGTGGAAGAACGCAGGACCTGAATGCCAGGCGCGCGCTCGAGCAGCCCGGCAGTTCGCGTGTCAACACGCTCCATCATCTGGATTTCGCCGCTTTGCAAAGCGCTCATGCGCGCCGTCGTGTCACCCACGGCGAGGAGCTCGCATTCGGCCACATGGGCACGGCCCTGCTTCCAATAATTCGGATTGCGCGTACCGGCGATGCGCTGCCCGGGCACGTAGCGCTGAACGACATACGGGCCGGTGCCGACGCCGGCATTGAAGTCGGTGGTGTTGGCCGGCACGATGATCAGGTGCTGATCCGACAACACGTAGGGTAGATCCGCATAGACCTCGGCGGTCTCGAAGATCACGTTGTTGCCGTCGGCTCGTACGTCCGTGACCGGATCGAGCAGCACCTTGGCGGCCGACTTCGAATCCGCGCCACGGTGCAGGTTGATCGACCACACCACATCGGCGGCCGTCATGGCGCGGCCGTTGTGGAAACTGACTCCTTTTCGCAGCGCGAACACCTGACGCCGGCCGCCTTGGCTCGACTCCCAGCCCTCGGCGAGTTCGCCGATCAGGCGGTTGCCTTCTCCCACCTCGGTGAGGCAATTGCCATACAGGTACGCCTGCATGCCGTGGTAGATCGACGAGATCGTGCGTGGGTCGAGCGAATCGGTACCAGCGGCACCGGTTGCGGCGATGGTGAGTTTGCCGCCGCGCACGGGTTGCGGTGACTGTGCGATGACAGGGCCCGCGCCCAACGCCAGGACCGAGCCCGCGGCGGCCGCGTGTTTGAGGAACTCACGCCGGCCGAAGTCCGCAACCCGGATATCGTCATTCATGATCTCGCCTTTCAAAAAAAAAGCCTTGCCTACAAGCAACCGTGCCCGAAGGCTACATCAGGACATCCTCTGCGACAAGTGCTGAGCGGCGGCCGAGCTGCGCGACTGCGCTGCGCCGCTGTGCTGTGCTGTGCTGTGCTGTGCAATTTTGACCCAGGCCGCGACGACTTCCCACGCCGGACTTGCGACACCTCCATAACCGATTCAGGTTGCGGCCCATTAGCGGATGTGATGTGGTGATCACGGCGACCGGAGTTGGTCCGCACACCGAAGATCCATTCGGGCAGAATGACCCGGGTTGGCCTCGTACGGCTCCGGTTCCCCTGGAGTGTCACGAAGGATCGCCCGGTGCAAAAGAACTTCAAGGTATCTTGTCCATGACCAGAAGAGCCAACCGCCCCCGGGACCGCCGCGACGAGACACACAAGCTGGATCAGACGCCATGGCGCCGGTTCCGCAACCCGTATCCGCCCATCGAGATCCTCGACGCCGAGCAGCTCGAGGCGATCCACGCCAATTCGCTGCGTATCCTCTGCGAGATCGGGATCAAGGTGCTCGACGACCCCTCGCGCCACAGCCTGGCGGCAATCGGTTGCGAAGTCGATCACGCCAGCGAAATGGTGCGCTTCGACCCCGAACTCGTCATGGAAATGGTGGCCCATGCGCCCGCCAAGGCGGAGTTGCACGCACGCAACCCCGCATACAACCTCACGCTGGGCGGAGACGAGATCATCTTCTCGGGTGTGATGGCGCCGCCCTTCGCCAATGATCTGGACCGTGGCCGCCGTGCCGGCACATACGAGGAAATGCGCGAGTTCATCAAGCTGGTGCATTCGATCAATGCCGTGCACCAGGTCGGTGGTGGCGGTTTCGAGCCACTGGACCTGCCGCACCAGACTCGGCACCTGGACGTGGCCTATGCGCACGCCACGCTCACCGACAAGACCTGGAAGTTCTGGAGCAACGGCAAGGAGCGCGCGTGCGATGCCATCAGCATGGCCAAGATCATGATGGGTTACTCGGACGAGGACCTGATTGCGCATCCCGTCATCACCTCGCCGATCAACACCAACTCGCCACTGATGATCGACACTGCCATGGCAGAAGGCATCGTCGAGATGGCCCGTGTCGGCCAGCCGCTGATCATCGCGCCCTTCACCATGTCCGGTGCGATGAGCCCGGCAACCGAGGCCGGCGCACTGTCGGTGCAGAACGCGGAGGCACTGGCCGGCGTGGTGCTGGCGCAGTCCGTGCGTCGGGGCACTCCGGTCGCCTATGGGTCCTATCTGACCAACGTCGATATGCGATCTGGCTCGCCCATGTTCGGAACGCCCATGTTCGCCAAGACGACCTGGGCGTCGGGCCAGCTTGCCCGGCGTTACGGCTTGCCGTTCCGCTCGTCGCTCAACACCGGCTCGAACCTGGTCGATGCCCAGGCTGCCTACGAAACAGAGATGTGCCTGTGGGCGGCTGTGATGGGTCATGCCAACATCATCTTCGCCGCTGTGGGCTGGCTCGAGGGCGGGCTGTCCGGGTCGTTCGAGAAACTCATCCTGGACGCCGAACTGCTGCAGCTCATGACGGAAAGCATGCAGCCGATCGTTGTGAACGAGGACACGCTCGGATTCGACGCGATCCGGGATGTCGGGCCGGGCGGCCACTTCTTCGGCTCCGCGCACACGCTGGCGCGGTATGAGCGGGCCTTTTACCGCCCCATCCTGTCGGACACCCGCAACTATGAGACC
>CAZADK010000353.1:0-5185 GCA_964483855.1 uncultured Rhodoferax sp. | reverse complement strand
GAGTACCGTCCCACGGCGATCCGGTCCAGCGGGAGTGGCCGGTTGGCGAATGGGTCCGCCAGCACCTGGCACAGGCGCTGGCTGTCGGGGTGGAGCAGGCCGGGCCGGGCGGCAGCCAGAGAGAGTATTCGGTCATCGTCGAGACTTGTCGGGCATGCGAGCGCATGGTGACGCAAAGCAACAAAATTGCACTCGGGCAAACGCCTAGAATAGTTTTTCTATTTTTTCGTTGCTGCAACAGATAACCGACACCGTGAACGCTCCCCATGCCCCAGTCGTCCGACCCGAGTCCAATCCGGCGGCCGAACAACTGCTGGCCGACATCGGTGACGCCTACGAGTCGCTGAGCCGCCAACTCAAGCAGATTGCGCGTTACGTCGAGCAGCACCGAGACCATATCGGCCTGGACCGGATCCAGGATGTGGCGCAGCGGTGCGAGGTGCAGCCTTCTGCCGTGATCCGATTCGCCAAGCGTTTCGGCTTTTCGGGTTATTCCGAGATGCAGAAGATCTTTCGCGAGGGCATCGCCCAGCAGATTGCGCCCAGCCGCAACTACCAGGTCCGTATCCGGCGCGTCATCGAACAGGCGCAGGGGCGGCTGAGCAGTGCCGATATCGCCGACGAGTTCATTGGCGGCAGCATCTTCGGCATGCAGGAACTCAAGCGCGACCTGCACAGCACGGTGTTCGACGACGCGGTCGCGCTGCTCGCAGCAACGGACGCGGTCTGGGTCGTCGGTTGCCGGCGCTCGTTCGCGGTTGCAGCTTACCTGACGTACGCGCTGCAGCACACTGACAAACGGGTCGAATTGCTGACCGGCCTGGGCGGCATGTACGAAGGCCATTTGCGCAGCGTGCGCGCGGGCGACGTGATGGTCGTCGTCAGCTACACGCCATATGCCCAGGAGTCGCTGGAATGCGCCCGTGTTGCGGTCGGGCGCGGCGCGCGCCTGGTCGCAATCACCGACAGCCAGATGGGCCCGCTGGCCGCGATGGCCAGCGCGACGCTGGTGGTGCACGAGAGCAGCACGTTCGGCTTCCGGTCCCTCACCAACACCATGTGCCTGGCGCAGAGCCTGTTCATTGCGCTGGCCTATCGCACCGAACTGACGTCTGCGCCGGTCGATGCCGCCATCGCGGCCGAGAGGTAGTCCATGCTGCGCGCCAGTTGCCGCTCGATGTCGACAGCCACGATGACGTCAACGGCAAACGGCTCGAACGAGACCACCCCACGGTAACCGGCGTCCAGCAGCGTGCGCAACTGGGCGGCGTTGCCCAGGCGATCGCGTGGACCGACCAGAACCCGGTGCGGGTCGCGCATGGCATCGGTTTTGATCGACGGATCTTCGACGCCGGAGACGTGGACCAGTCCGGTGCAATCTGGGAAAAATAGTCCTTCGCCAGCCAGGTGGTGATGAAAGGTGTCATGCACCAGTTGCAGCGCCGCAGGCATCCCCAGTGCCTGCAGCGCCCGTGCGGCCTGGGACTTGCGCCGCATCGCGCACTCGGCAAACCCGAGCGGTTCGAGCAGGCCGATCAGATCATGGGCCTGCAGCAATGGCAGCAGGCCGTGCAAGGCCTGAACCAGATCGTCATGGCGCTGGGTGTCGGTGCGGCCATCCTGGCGGCTGTTGGTCGGGCACAACACGATCGCCTGGGCACCGCAGGCGGCGGCAAACTGCATCAATGCAACTGCCTCGTTGGCCCGACTCGTGTCCCACCGGTCGAATTGCTGCAGTGCGTTGATGGAGCGGATCGTCAGTCCGTGCGCCCGCGCCACGGCGGCGATGTCGCCAGGCGGGCTTTCATCACGTGTTTCCACGCCTTCGAGATCGTTGCGCAATTCGATCGTGTCCACGCCCAGGCGGCGCACCATCGCGGCAAAGGCGGGGAACGGCATGCGCGTGGCGCAGATGCGGTTGACGGCGTACCGGATGGCGTGGCGCATGCGAGGCTCCGTGGCGGGTGGGTATGGGCAGTGGTTCAGAAGAAAAATTCTACTGCGCATCCGATTGGAATTGAGTTTTCAGCTATTGGGCGCAAACGCTTATAGTGCGCGTTCGCGTGCGGACCGCGCCCTGGTGCGTGGGCCAGCACAATTGCTTGACAGGGCCGCTTCGGTATCGGTATGGCGGGCCCGATTCCTTGGGGGCAGCCATGAAAAATGTCGCGATTTTTGGTGCCGGCCGGATCGGCCGCATTCACGCAGCCAATCTGGCCGCCTTGTCCGGCGTCACGCTGAAATACGTCAGCGACCCGGTCGCCACGGCGGCCGAATCCCTCGCGCGGCAACTCGGCGCGACCGTGGCGAGCGCAGAGCAGGTGTTTGGCGACCCGGCCATCGACGCGGTGGTGATTGCGTCTAGCACCGATACCCACAGTGACCTGCTCAGCCGCGCGGCGGCGGCGGGCAAGCACATCTTTTGCGAGAAGCCGATCGACCTGTCACTGGCGCGCGTGCGATCTTGCGTGGAGGCCGTGCAGCAAGCGGGTGTGGCCTGCATGATCGGATTCCAGCGCCGGTTCGATCCGACCTTCAACGAGGCGCGCTCCCGGCTCGACCGCGGCGAGATCGGCAACCCGGAAATGCTGATCATCACCAGCCGCGACCCGGTTGCGCCGCCGGTCGATTACATCAAGGCGTCTGGCGGCATCTTTCGAGATATGCTGATCCACGATTTCGACGTCTTTCGCTGGATCCTGTGCGCCGACGGTGACTCGGCCCAGTGGCTCAGCGCCACCGGCTCGGTGCTGACCGATCCGGCGATCGGCGTGGCCGGGGATATGGATTGCACCGCGGTGACCATCCGCACCGCCAAGGGGCGGCTGTGTCAGATCAACACCACGCGCCGCTCGGCCTACGGTTATGACCAGCGTTTCGAGGTGCTGGGCTCGCTTGGCATGTTGCAGTGTGGCAACCACCGCCCGACGGAAGTGTCGCAATGGGACGCCGGCGGCATCCATGGCGACAAGCCGGAGAACTTCTTCTTGCAGCGTTATGCGGCGGCGTATCGGCTCGAGATGGCGCACTTTTTCGACTGCCTGCAGTCCGGTGCTACGTTCCGGACCACGGTCGCGGACGGGATGGCGGCGCAGGAGCTGGCCGATGCCGCCTCCGAGAGCGCGAAATCCGGCAAACCGGTGAGCTGGTGACGCCCTACCCGGCGCTGGTCTACGATCGGGGGTTTAGCCAGTCCTCAGAAACATGTCCGATATCCTGAACGAAATCGTCGCGGTCAAGCATACGGAGGTGGCCGCGGCGCTGGGCCGACGCCCATTTGCAATGGTGCGTGCCGATGCCGAGTCCCGTGTCCTGACCCGGGACTTCGAGGACGCGATACGCCAGCGCGTGCGTGCCGGCCGTCCTGCGGTGATTGCCGAAATCAAGAAGGCCAGCCCGTCCAAAGGGGTGATCCGGGACGATTTCGAGCCCGCCGACATCGCCCAAAGTTATGCCGAAAACGGGGCGGCCTGCTTGTCGGTGCTGACCGACCAGCGTTTCTTTCAAGGCCAGGTGGACTACCTCAAACAAGCTCGCGCGTCTTGCCAGCTACCGGTCTTGCGCAAGGATTTCATCGTGGACGCCTACCAGGTCTACGAGTCCCGTGCGATGGGTGCCGACGCGATCCTGCTCATCGCCGCGTGCCTGGATGACGCCCAGTTGCGCGATTTCGAAGCGATTGCCCACGGTTTGTTCATGTCCGTGCTGGTGGAAGTGCACGACGAAGCGGAACTGGGCCGGGCGCTGGCGCTCAAGACGCCATTGATCGGCATCAACAACCGCAATCTGCGCAGCTTCGAGGTCTCGCTCGATACGACGCTGGCGCTGTTGCCCAAGGTGCCCGCCGACCGGTTGCCGATCACGGAAAGCGGTATTCAAACGCGGGCGGACGTGCAGCGCATGCAGGCGGCGGGGGTGCACGGTTTTCTGGTGGGCGAGGCATTCATGCGGGCGCCCGATCCGGGTGTCGCAATGGCACACCTGTTTGTGATGCAAGAGGCGCCGTGAAGGCAAAGGCAGCGGTGCTTGTCCTCGAGGCATGTGTTGCCGGCCGCAGGTCGGCGCAGGTGGTGAAGGCTGGTGGCAACTGAGCCGCCGCGCATCCAGGTGGACTGGCTGGAGCGGTCATTGCCTGGCTGGAAACCCGGTTCCTGGCCGGTTGCCACTGATTGGCGTCCGATGGTCGACCACTTCTTTTCCAGCACCGACGGCCGTCGATTGGGGGATGCAGTCGCATCCCGGATCGCCGCCGGTGCCACGATCTACCCGCTGGAGCCGCTGCGGGCGCTGGAACTGACGCCGTTACATGCAGTGCGGGTCGTGATCCTCGGGCAGGATCCGTACCACGGCCCCGGGCAGGCCCACGGACTGGCGTTTTCGGTGGCTCCCGGCGTGCCGCCGCCACCCTCCCTGCGCAACATCCAGGCCGAGATCGCCCACGAAAGACGGCTCGGGGAACTCGACCCATCGTTGGGTTCGCGCAATGCGGTTCCCCTTGCCGACTTGACACCCTGGGCCCGCCAGGGCGTGTTGTTGCTCAATACCTGCCTGACCGTTGAACGGGGGCTACCCGCGTCCCAATCCCGTATAGGTTGGGAAGTGCTCACTGGCAGAATAATGCATGCGATTCATATGAGGCCCGATCCAGTCGTGTACATGTTGTGGGGCAAACACGCGCAAGATGCAGCCCCCCGGGGTGGCCCCGATGATGCGCCGCGCCTGTATCTGCGCTGCAACCATCCCTCGCCTTTGTCGGCGCGGCGAGCCCCGCGGCCGTTTCTGGGGTGCGGCCATTTCGCGCAGGCCAACGCTTTTCTGCGACGCCATGGTGCCGGTACCGTCGATTGGTGACTCGGCCAGAATCTTGTTCGCCGCACCCCCGCCGGATTCATATTTACGTGGCATAATCTGCGGTTCGCCCGAGGAGAGGTGGCCGAGTGGTTAATGGCAGCAGACTGTAAATCTGCCCTCTTACGAGTACGCTGGTTCGAATCCAGCCCTCTCCACCAGCGAAAAGAGAATACGGTTTTCGATTGGCAGGACAGAACAGACTGGATTCGAGCGTAGATGTAGTGTGACCCGTTCGTGTGGTGGCTGCGCAGGGGTATCGAGGGTCCGGGTCACCGGGGTCCGATGCGGGAGTAGTTCAATGGTAGAACCCTAGCCTTCCAAGCTAATGACGCGG
>CAZADK010000352.1:0-5233 GCA_964483855.1 uncultured Rhodoferax sp. | reverse complement strand
GCCGGTACACGCCGTCCAGCACCAGGCAGTGCAGGTGAATGTTGAGATTGGCCGCCGACCCAAAGCGCTGGATCGGCGTGACCGCGCCGCTGTCGGCCTCAAAGGCCTTGAAGCCGGTTTGCAATAGACTTCACCAAATCCAGCCGGTTGAAAAACACCGTAAAAGTGAATAGCCCAAGTGGAGGACATCCGGCACCAAATGTAACCGCGCTCCAGCCTGCCGAGTACTTTGCGGCCTTTCGCATGTCTCGGGCTGACGCTGAGTATGCGGCTGACGGTCCGCGCCCGTTGTGCTAGTCTTTGCCCCATGAATGTTCAGCTATCCCCCATCGTTTCCGAGTTCGAGACCGAAGAACAGGAAGCCAGCTACAACCAATGGTTTCAAGCCAAGGTTGAGGAAGCCTTGCACAGCGAAAAGCCTCGCCTGCCGCACGACGCTGCGATGGCCAAAGTTCACGCCATGCTCGAAGAACGGCGAAAAGTCCGTGCAGACCGTTCGCTGGTCTGACGAGGCCACCACCGACTTGGTGGAAATCATTGACTACATCGAGCAGCGAAACGCGATAGCAGCGAAAAACCTTCTCGCTGTCATCATGCTGTCGGCCCAGAGCCTGCCGCTCATGCCCTATCTTTTTCGCCTTGGCCGCGTGCCCGGAACCCGCGAGCATGTCGTCCATCCCAATTACATCGTGGTCTATCAGGTCGGCGACGATGTGATTGATATTTTGCGAGTGCTGCACTCGCGCCAGCAATATCCATGACGCGGCGATCTGGCCGCGGCCTCTTCGTGCAAAAACTTCGGCAGCCCCGAAATCTTCGCATCCACCACAGCCAAGTTCTCATTAGTGGGCTTTGCGTACAAACGCTGAGTCTGCTTGCTGAAAATCTGTGCGCGCCGGCACCCGGGGCGGCGCCCTGGCTTGCAATCCCAGATGCGTCAAGATGCGCTCGATTACCGCCGATTCGAGGATGGCGGCGATGATCTTGAGCTGACCACCGCAGTTCGGGCAGTGCTCCAGGTCGATCTGGAACACGCGCTTGAGCAGCCGGGCCGGGCCCAGCTGATGCGCGCCGGCCGGCCATGTGCGCAGCTTGGCTCGATCGCGGTGAGCTCCGATTTGCCGGGGGCCTGCTCGGGGTCGTGCGGCACCACCATGGCCCGTAGCCTGGCATTTGGCGCCAGCACCCCATGGAAGCGGATCAGGTGCAGCCTGGGCCGCGGCACGGGTGCCTGAAAGGCGCCCTTCGTTCGCCGGGGCCGGTGTCGCTGTAGATCCTGGCGGTCGCCGAGTCCGGCGAACGCAAGTCCACCTGCGACCGGATCTTCGGCGCGGCGCTGCGCGACTGGGAGCGCGACCAAGCCGCTGCATGCGCGCCCGGTATCACCGCACATGAAACGGCGGGCGCAATCGCCGAGGCCAAACGTGCAGGTCTGCTGGAAGCCATCAAGCGCAAGCGCCGAGACATGCAGGAGACAGCCGAGGAAGAGGCCGCACTGCAGGAGCTGGCCGGCCAAGCCTCTTCACCGGTGAAAGTGCCGCGCCTGCTCTACACCGATGCAACGCCCGAGGCACTGTCTCACGCGCTGGCCACAGGCTGGCCAAGTGCGGCGGTACTCTCTGCCGAGGCCGATGCGATCTTCGGCGCCCATGGCATGGGCTTTGAGGCCATCCTGCGTAACCTGGCGCTGCTCAATGTGCTGTGGGACGGTGGCGGGATCGACATCGACCGGCGCAGCAAGGCGTCCTACCGGCTGCGGGACCGTCGGCTGACCTTCGGCGTGATGGTGCAGCCGGAAACGATGCGCACATTCATCGAGCGCGCGGGCACGCTGCCCCGTGGCAGCGGCTTCATCGCCCGGTTCCTGATCGCCTGGCCGGCAAGCACTCTGGGCCACCGGCCCTATCGGCCTGCGCCGGCGGAGATGCCGGCTGTGGAAGCGTTCCACCAGCGGATCCGAGCGTTGCTGGATACGCCCTTGACCACCGATGTGCTGGGTGGTCTGGTACCGACGGTGCTGGATCTATCCCCCCCGGTCCACGCCGCCTGGGTGCAGGCCTACGACGCGATCGAGCGCGAGCTGGCCAGCGGCGGCAGCTACGCCCCCATCCGCGACGTGGCCGCGAAGGCTGCGGAAAACATCGCACGGCTGGCGACCCTCTTCCACATGCTCGACCACGGCGCAACAGGCACCATCGACCACGCATGTGTGGACAGCGCCACGCAGATCGTCCGGTGGCATCTGCAGGAAGCCCATCGCCTCTTGGGCGACCTTGACGCCCCACCCGTGATGGCTGCCGCGATCCGCTTTGATGCCTGGTTGCGCGACGAGGCCCTGCGCACCGGTGAAGGCCGGATACCGACCACGCGTGTGTACCGGTATGGACCCGGTTGTGTGCGCGACAACAAGGACCTGAAGGACGCGGTCGCGCTGCTGGCCGAGCATGGGCGTGCGCGACTGGAGGAAGAGGGGCGTCGGCGCTTCGTGGTGGAGAATCCGGCGCTTTACGCGGGCTGATCGCTTGCATCAGATCCCCGGGTTCCGCCGCTTTTTTGGCCCCGGATGCCTTGCTGTTCTTGCTGTTCTTGCTGCTTTGAACCCTCATGGCAGCGCAGGCGCGCTCGATCAACCGCAAGAACCGCAAGAACAGCAAGGGGGCAGGGGTGGAGATATCTATTCAGGCTCAATGGGCAGGGTACGACCAAGGACAGCATGTTCGTCATCGGAGGCCCACACTGGCCAAACCCAGCGACGAACGCAAGCGGCCGGCAACCCAGTGCGTTGGGCGTCGACAGTCTACCGACATGTCACCCCTCGATTTTTCGGCCTTTCCAATAGCCTGGCTTGCGATTATGGGGAGCGATAGCGAGCAGGGCTGTCGCGCCTGCGTGACCCTCACGCCATGCGCAAGGCTGGTGAGTTGTGAAGCCCGCATCAGGCCAAATCAATTAATAACCGCATCACTTGAAAACAAGTCATGCAAATATTAAACTCGGCATCAATGAGCCAATCCGACGACATCCTTGACCTGGCCAGGCACCGGCGCGTGCTGCGTGCAGCAGATGTGCGCCAGCACGGCTGGTCGCCACAACTACTGCTCAGCCTGCACAAGGCTGGCAAGCTGCAACGGGTGGCCCGGGGCCTGTACAGCCTGCCGGACGCTGAAATCACCGAACACCAGACATTGATTGAAGTGTGCCAGCGCGTGCCAAAGGCCGTACTGTGCCTGCTGAGCGCGCTGCAGTTCCACGGCATTGGCACCCAAATGCCCCACGAGGTTTGGGTCGCACTGCCGGAGGCCACACAAACCCCGAAGCTGGGCTACCCCCTGCTTCGCATTGCGCGCCTGCGGGGTGAGGCCTATTCCGAAGGCATCCAGACCGTGACGGAACAAGGCGCACCGATTCGCGTATACAGCGTCGCCAAGACCGTGACCGACTGCTTCAAGTTCCGCAACAAGATCGGCCTTGACGTGGCACTGGAGGCACTGAAGGATGCCTGGCGCAGCCGCAAGGTCACCATGGCCGAGCTGAACCACTTCGCCAAGATCAACCGGGTTGAACGTGTCATGCAGCCGTACCTTGAGACGGTGGTGGCATGAGCGCCGCGCCGGGCCGCCCCCAAGCAAGCTCGCACCGCAGCCCGAAGGGCGAAGGTACTCCAGTGAGCGGGAATCTGTCTGCCTCCATCCTTGCGCGGCTGCTGACGCTGGCCAAGCAGCGGGGTGAGGACTACAGCCTGCTGCTCAACCGCTTTGCGCTGGAGCGCCTGCTGCTGCGCGTCAGCACCTCACCGCATTCCGACCGATTCTTGCTCAAAGGTGCCCTGCTCTTTACGCTGTGGTACGACACCCCGCATCGCCCGACGCGAGATGCTGATTTGTTGGGCTTCGGCCCAGACGATGAGGCGAACCTGATCGCCACGTTCCGCGAAGTCGCTGGCATGGACCTGGGCGACGGCATCGCATTTGACCCCGAATCCGTCAAGGCGCAGGCGATTCGCGAAGACAACACCTACGGCGGCACCCGCATCACGCTGGCCGCACGGATAGGCTCTGCGCGCTGCGCTCTGCACATCGATGTGGGCTTCGGTGACGCCGTGACTCCGGGGCCGCAGACCGTGGACTATCCCACTTTGCTCACCGGCTTCCAGGCCCCCTGCTCCGGGTCTATCCGGTCTACACCGTGATTGCCGAGAAGTACCAAGCCATGGTGATGCTGGGTCAAGCGAACAGCCGCATGAAGGACTTCTTCGATCTCGCCGTAATTGCACAACGCACGGAACTGGATGGCGCCACGCTGGCCGCTGCCATCGCCGCCACCTTTGCGCGGCGCCAGACTGGGCTGCCCACCCAGCGCCCGCTTGCCCTGACGAACCAGTTCAGCGAAGACGCTGCCAAGCAGCGCCAGTGGCAGGCCTTCCTGAACAAGAACCGCATCGCAGCAGACAGCTTGGGCGACACCATCGCGCTGCTGGGCGACATGCTGTGGCCGCCTACGCAGGTTGCCGCCGCCAAAAGCGAGGCGACGGCTACTTGGCGCCCTGATTCCTTGCAGTGGGTTTGAAGAACGCCCCGCGCTGCTTCACGCCGTGTCAAAGAAGCAACGGAATCGTCCTCTTCTTGAGTGGCTGAATGCACCGCGCAAGCGCGGCATCAGGGCGGTGGCCAATCTGCTGCAGCAAGAGATTGTTTAGGCAAGTCCCGCCAATTTGTAGTGCGTCATATTGCGGTGCGCGAAGTCCATCACACGCTGCCATATGCTCAGCGGGTATGCCGGCGGGTACGATCTGCGCAAGAGCTCAACAAGCTCTTTGATATCAACCACTTGCGGTGCAACTTCCTGTTCAGTTCCTGAGCCATACCGAGGAATTCACCGGCCGCGCAGGCCATGCCAGCATAGGTAGTGGCTGTATTTGTGGGCGCCGGCATACCGTTGGCATGTCCCCTGTATCGCCTTCATATTGGGGCACTTCCGTACCGACGAGGACTGGTCCATGGGACGCGCCGCACAGACCCCCATTTTTTCCACCGCCGACTACCTGGTCTGGGAAGCCGCGCAACCCGAGCGTCACGAATACATCGACGTCGAAGTATGTGCGATGGCCGGGCGGAAGACCGGCACGTCACAGTGACAATGAATCTGGCATTCGCCCTGCGCCAACACCTCAGCGGCAGCGCCTGCCGCACCACCATGAGCGACATGCGGCTGCATGTGGCCGCCGCCAACAGCT
>CAZADK010000351.1:0-5253 GCA_964483855.1 uncultured Rhodoferax sp. | reverse complement strand
TCGGTATCTTGCTGGTATCGCTGGCCGTGGCCAGCACCCTGTCGAATGCAACACCGAGCTCGTCGGCCACGACCTGCGCCACCTTGGTGTTCAGGCCCTGGCCCATCTCGGTGCCGCCATGGTTGACCTGCACGCTCCCATCGGTGTAGACATGCACCAGCGCCCCGGCCTGGTTGAACAAGGTGGCGGTGAACGAGATCCCGAACTTCACCGGCGTGAGCGCGATGCCGCGCTTGATCACGTCGCTGGAACGGTTCCAGGACACGATTTCGGCACGGCGGCGCTCGTAGTGCGCCGTCTGTGCCAGCTGGTCGATGAGCGGCGCCAGGATGTTGTCTTCGACCGGCATCTGGTAATGCGTGACGTTGCGTTCGGTGACGCCGTACAAGTTGCGCCGGCGCACCTCCAGCGGATCGAGGCCGAGCACGCGTGCGATGTCGCCCAGGATGGCCTCGATCAGGATCACGCCCTGCGGGCCACCGAAGCCGCGGAACGCGGTATGGCTTTGCGTGTTCGTCTTGCAGCGGTAGGACGCGATCTCGACGTCGGCCAGGTAGTACGCGTTGTCGCAGTGGAACACCGCGCGGTCGGCAACCGGGCCGCTGAGGTCGGCCGAAAACCCGCAGTTGGCCGCCAGCGCCAGCTGCAGGCCGCACAACAAGCCGGTCTCGTCATAACCCACGGTGTACCGGTACGAGAACGGATGCCGCTTGCCGGTCACCATGAAGTCGTCATCACGGTCCAGCCGCAGCTTCACCGGGCAGCGGTACTTGGCTGCGGCGATGGCGCTCCACACCGCCAGGTGGCCGGCCTGGGTTTCCTTGCCGCCGAAGCCGCCACCCATGCGCCGGCATTCGACGCGCACCGCATGGTTGTCGATACCCAGGGCGTGTGCCACCCAGTGCTGCACCTCGCCCGGATGCTGGGTGCTGGAATACACCAGCCACTGGTTCTGTTCCTGCGGCAGCACATAGGCGACCTGGCCCTCGAGGTAGAAGTGTTCCTGCCCGCCGACCTCCAGCGTGCCGCTGAGTTGGCGCGGGGCACGCTCCAGTGCAGCCTGGGCGTCGCCGCGGCGCACGAACACCGGCGGCAACACGAAATTCTGGGCCTGCATCGCCTGCTGCGTCGTCAGGATGGCGGGCAGGGGATCGATCTGCAGCCGCACCTTGCGCGCCGCGCGCCGCGCCGCCATGACATCGGTGGCCAGCACCAGCCCGACGACCTGCCCGATATGCTGCACCGTGTCGGTGGCAAAAATCGGCTCGTCGCCGGCGAACGACGCCAGCATCGGATCGCCCGCAATGTCGCTGGCCAGCACCACGCCCTGCACGCCCGGCATCGCCAGGGCCGCTGCGGTGTCGATACCCCTTAGCTGCCCGTGTGCCACGGTGGACAGTATGGGTGCGGCATACAGGGTGCCGCGCAATTCGGTGATGTCGTCGACGTAGGTCGCGCCGCCGCAGACCTGGGCGCGGGCGCTTTCATGCGGCTGCGACACGCCGGCAGCGCCACCGGGTTCGGCGTCGGGGCGGATGCCCGGCGTCTTGTCGGGCAGGGCGAATTTTTCCGGCGCGTTCATGCATCGTCTCCTTGCAGCGCGAACGACTCGAGGTTGATCGCCTGCGTTCCCTGGCTCTCGAGCCAGAACCGGTGCATCAGGTTGCCCAGCACTTCGGTGCGGTAGGCGGCACTGGCACGCATGTCCGAGATCGGCTGGAACTCGCTGCGCAACGCGTCGGCAGCCTGGCGGGCCAGTTCGGCGCTCCATTGCCCGCCTGTCAACACCGCCTCGGCGCGGCGCGCGCGCACCGGCGTCGCGGCCACGCCGCCCACGCCGATGGATGCGTGGACGACCTGGCCAGCTTCGAGGCGCAGGTTCACGGCCAGGCAGAGCGCCGAGATGTCGTCGTCGAAACGCTTGGAGATCTTGTAGACGCGCATGGTTTCGCCATCGACCGGCAAAGGCACCTTGACCCAGGCCAGCAGTTCGTCCGCCGCCATGACGTTCTGGCGGTAGCCGGTATACAGCGCCTCGAGCGGCATGTCGCGGTGTCCGCGCGTGCTCATCAGCACCACGTTGGTGCCCAGTGCGATCAGCAACGACATGCTGTCGCCGATCGGCGAGCCGTTGGCGACGTTGCCACCCAGCGTGCCGGAATTGCGCACCGGCAAGCCGGCGAAACGGTTCGCGAAAACCTGCAGCTGGGGGCGGTCGCGGACCAGTGCCGCATAGGCGTCGTGCAGCGGCACCGCCGCACCGATCGCGACATGGTGCGGGTAACGCTCGATGCGGCGCAACTCCGCGGCCCGGGTGACGTCGAGCAGCTTGTCGAAGCGCCGATGCTGCTTGGTGATCCACAGGCCCACGTCGGTGCAGCCGGCCACGACCTGCGCGTCCGGGTGCGCGGCGCGGGCCTGCAGCAGCGCGGCGAGGGTGCGCGGCGCCAGGTAGGCCTGGCCTGGCCCGGGAGCGAGGTCGGCGTGGCCCGGCTGGCGCGCCGGGGCAACGGCAATCGCACTGAAAACAGGCGCGGGCGCGTCGGCCACCTGCCCGAGTTGCCGCAGTTGCACCAGCAACACGCCCTCGTCGATGGCGGTCCGCGGCAGGCCTGCCATGGCCTGGGCCGCATCGAGGATCGGCCGATAGCCGGTGCAGCGGCACAGGTTGCCGGAGAGTTCCTGCTGCGCCAGCGCGCGGCCGATCGCCTGCCCCCTGGCCACATGGGTCTGGTACATGCCGAACAGGCTCATGACGAATCCCGGGGTGCAAAAGCCGCACTGCGATGCGTGGCATCGCACCATGGCCTCCTGCGCCGGGTGCAGCCGGCCATCGGCGCCAGCAAGGTCCTCGACCGTCCACAGGGCCTTGCCGTCGATCGAGTGGGCCAGCCGGATGCAGCTGTTGACCGCGCGAAAACGCAGTTGTTCGCCATCCGCCTCGGCCAGCACGACGGTGCACGCGCCGCAGTCTCCTTCGCCGCAACCTTCCTTGGTGCCGGTACAGGCCAGGTCTTCACGCAGCAGGTCGAGCAGGGTGCGGTCGGGGGCAATGTTGTGCAGTGACTGGACGGCGCCGCGCCGGATGAATCGGATGGTCTGGTGTTTCATGGGGTATGTTGAGGGTGCCAGGCAGCTCGATGACCGCAATATTTGCGCCAGCGCGCACGGCGGTTCAGCTCAGCTCGAACCTACGCCAGCGAGCAAGCCCTGACATACACGCTAGCATATGGGCGCCATTGCACTATCCGTATGCGAGATCACGCCATCTTCGACAAGATCGACCTTCATTTGATCAGGGTCTTGCATACCGTGTTGACAGAACGCAGTGTTTCGCGCGCCGCCGTCCGTCTGGGCATGCACCAGCCAGCGGTCAGCGCGTCGCTCAAACGGCTGCGTGATTTTGCCCAGGACCCCTTGTTGGTGCGGGCCGGTGGTGGCCTGGTGCCGACCGAGGCCGGTTCGCGCATGATCGAGCCCAGTGCCAGCATCCTGCGCAGCGCCGAAGGGCTTTTCGCCGATGCACGGGGTTTCGATCCGGCCCGTGCCGAGCACCTGTTTCGTATCGCCGCCAGCGATTACCTCGATACCCAGTTCCTGCCACGGCTGGTGGGGCAGATCAAGGCCCAGGCGCCTTTGTGCGGGATCGAGATCCTGCCTCTGTCGCGCGACTCCGACTACCGCGCCCAGCTGGCACAGGGCGAGGTCGACATCGTGATCGGCAACTGGTCCACGCCGCCGGACGATCTGCACCTGGGCGCCTTGTTCGACGACGAGGTCGTCTCGCTGGTGTCCGAACAACATCCCGCGGTGCGCCGAGGCTGGGACCAGCAGGACTGGCTGGCGGCCGACCATGTCGCACCGGGAGCGACCCATCGGGGCGCCAAGGGCGTGATCGACGAACAACTGGACGCATTGGGCCTGCGGCGCAGGATCACCGTGCGGGTGGCGCATTTC
Organism: uncultured Rhodoferax sp.; assembly: GCA_964483855.1. Classification (GTDB taxonomy): domain Bacteria; phylum Pseudomonadota; class Gammaproteobacteria; order Burkholderiales; family Burkholderiaceae_C; genus CAISIP01. Next base: position 1,296 of record CAZADK010000351.1, on the reverse strand, counting down.
AGCCTGATTCCCGCGATGGTGGCATCAAGCTTGCTAGTGCTGACCACCGGACGGGCGTATTGCGAACGATTTACCGGTCGCCTGCCGGTGCGCATCCTGCCGTGTCCGGTACCGTTCCCGCGCATGCGTTACTACCAGCTGTGGCATGCGCGCAGCCATGGCTCCGCAGCCGGCAAGTGGTTGCGCGAACGGGTCAAGGCGGTGGCGGCCCGTTTGCAGGAGGAGCCGGTGAGCGGTTAGGAAGGCGCAGCGAAAGTGTCCTGCAACTGGACCCACAACAAGCGCCCCCGGGTGCAACAACGAGTGACAAGCCAGGATGACGACGACAACGACGGCGCGATTGCAACTGACGGGTATCACCAAGCGGTACCCGTCGGTGGTGGCCAACAACGATGTTTCATTGACGGTGATGCCCGGCGAAACCCATGCGGTGCTGGGAGAGAACGGCGCTGGCAAGTCCACCTTGATGAAGATCATCTACGGCTCGGTCAAGCCCGATTCCGGTACCGTGGCGTTCAATGGCCAGTCGGTGCACATCCGCAATCCGCAGGAAGCCCGTGCCATGGGTATCAGCATGGTGTTCCAGCACTTCAGTCTGTTCGACACCATCACCGTGGCCGAAAACGTCTGGCTCGGGCTGACCAAGACACTGTCACTGGCCGAGGTCACCCGATCCATCGTGGCCAAGGCGCGGGAATACGGCCTGGACATCGACCCGGCGCGGCCGGTGCACACGCTCAGCGTTGGCGAGATGCAGCGGGTCGAGATCATCCGGGCCTTGTTGACCAGCCCCAAGCTGCTGATCCTGGACGAGCCGACCTCGGTGCTGACGCCGCAGGCGGTCGACAAGCTGTTTGTCGTGCTCAAGAAACTCGCCTCCGAGGGCTGCAGCATCCTGTACATCAGCCACAAGCTGCACGAGATCCGCGAACTGTGCACCGCTTGCACCGTGCTGCGCGGCGGCAAGGTCACCGGCGTGTGCAATCCGGCCCAGGAGTCCAATGCGTCGCTGTCGCGGCTGATGATCGGTGCCGAACCTCCCGCGTTGACGCACCGCGAGCAAAAGCCGGGCGCGCCGCTGCTGCGCATCCGCGGCCTGAGCCTGCCGCGCGAAGACCAGTTCGGCGTCGACCTGGACAACATCGCGTTGCAGGTCTGCGCTGGCGAGGTGGTCGGCATTGCCGGGGTCTCGGGCAACGGCCAGCGCGAATTGCTGTATGCCCTGTCCGGTGAGGATTGCCGCGCACGCGCTGGCAGCATCCGCATGGGCGATACCGACATGTCGGCCCTGCCCCC
>CAZADK010000350.1:0-5263 GCA_964483855.1 uncultured Rhodoferax sp. | reverse complement strand
GCCCCCAGCCCTGGCTTCGCCAGGCCCCCCAGGGGGGTGCGAGGAAACTTGGGGCGGCCCGGCGTTTCCTCGTGAGCTCACGCTCTGAGCCGTTCGCTGGCGGTGGACCGTGCCAAGCCAGGGCCCATGTCGATGCCCGACAATAGGGCGATGAACTGGTTGGATCAAGTTAAATGGGACGCCGCGGGTCTGGTTCCGGTGATCGCCCAGGAACAGGGCTCTGGAGACGTGTTGATGTTCGCCTGGATGGACCGGCAGGCGCTCGAGCAGACCGCCAGCACTGGCCGCGCGGTGTATTTCAGCCGGTCGCGCAAGCGTCTGTGGTTCAAGGGCGAGGAGTCGGGCCATGTGCAACTGGTGTACGACATACGCCTGGACTGCGACAACGACGTGGTCCTGCTTCAGGTCGCGCAGACTGGTCATGAGCCGGGTATCGCCTGCCATACCGGTCGACATAGCTGCTTTTTCCAGCATCTGGCCGGCGATGGCGGTCAGCGCAGCTGGGAAGTCACCGACGCGGTATTGAAAGATCCGCAAACGATCTACAAATAGCCAGGTATGAGCGATTCCACTTTGGAGCCTGGCGACCTGAACCTGGTGTTGGCGCGTCTGGCGGTCATCATCGAGAGCCGCCACCCAGACCGGGGCGGCGACCCCGACGCAAGTTATGTTGCTCGCCTGCTGCACCGGGGCCCCGATGCCTTTCTCAAGAAGATCGGTGAGGAGTCGACCGAGGCGGTGATGGCCGCCAAGGACCTGGACCTCGCCGTTGTGACCGGCTCGGGCGTCGATGCCAGCCGGCAGCGACTGGTGGGCGAGATGGCCGACTTGTGGTTTCACTGCTTGGTTGCGCTGGCGTTTTACGGGTTGCGCCCGGCCGACGTGCTGGGCGAATTGCACAGGCGGGAAGGTACCAGCGGCATCGAGGAAAAAGCCTTGCGCAAGGCAACTGCGCGCGACGGTTCGTGAGCGGGCCGCAGATCAGGAGAACCGCACCATGCCAGACGTGATCGATGTTGTGCCCAAGGGCGAGGAACGGGCGCAGGCGCTGAAGTCTGTTGGCTGGCTGAGTTATGTGTTGCACCTGGTCGTCGCGTTGGGCGCCATTGTGCCCGGCGCACAGGCAGGGGCATTGCTGCTGATCGTCGCGCTGGTGATCGACCTGGTGAAGCGGCCCGAGGCCGAGGGCACCTGGCAGGCGACGCATTTTTCCTGGCGTATCCGCTCGGTCATCCTGGCTGGCGTGCTGTACCTGCTGACCGCCCCTTTGTTCCTGCTGCTCATCATGCCTGGCCTGCTGGCCTGGCTGCTGGTGTCGATCTGGTTCCTGTACCGGATCGTCAAGGGCATGGTGGCGATGAATGACAACCGGGCGGTTGGCGCCTGAAACTGGAGGCATACTTGTGTCACATGACCCCGATTGCCTGTTCTGCAAGATCGTGCAAGGGCAGATTCCGTCGCGCAAGGTGCACGAGGACGAGCATGTCTTCGTGTTCCACGACATTCATCCGTGGGCACCGGTGCATTTTCTGATGGTCCCGAAGCAGCATATTGCGTCGTTCGCGCAACTCGGGCCGGAACATGCGGGCCTGATGGGCCACATGATGACGCTGGCACCCAGGCTGGCCCTGCAAGAGGGTTGCCGGGCCTATCCCGAGGGGGGCTTCCGGATTGTCAGCAACACAGGCGCCGAGGGTGGGCAGGAGGTTCAACACCTGCATGTCCATGTGATGGGTGGGCCACGCCCCTGGTTGAGGGGTTGAACCAAGGGGGCATTCCATGTACCGGACGTCCGGGCGTCTAGAATTCGATTTCTAGCACAGGAGTTTCATATGGGTTCGTTTTCAATCTGGCACTGGCTGATCGTCTTGCTGATCGTGGTCATGGTGTTTGGCACCAAGAAGCTCAAGAACATGGGCGGCGACCTGGGCGGCGCCGTCAAGGGCTTCAAGGATGGCATGAAGGATGGCGCTGCGCCGGCTGACGAGACGCCTGCTGCGCCACCGTCGCAAGTGGCCAATGGCGCCAAGCCATCGGAAAAGACCACCATCGACGTGGAAGCCAAGCACAAGTCTTGAGCCCGGGGATACGACTTCGTGATCGACCTGGGTATCGCCAAGATGGCGCTGATCGGCGTTGTGGCGCTGATCGTCATCGGCCCGGAGAAACTGCCGCGCGTGGCGCGCACCGTCGGCGCGTTGATGGGAAAGGCCCAGCGGTATGTGTCGGACGTCAAGGCCGAGGTCAGTCGTTCCATGGAGCTTGATGAGCTCAAGAAGATGAAGGATTCGGTCGCTGAGGCAGCCAGGGACATGGGCAATACCATCCAGACCAACGCCAGCGAGATCGAAAAGTCGTGGGCGGACGCCACGCGCATGGACGACAACTCGCAGACTGGCGCCAGCTTCGACATGCCGGCGAGTTATCCGGCCTATCGTCACCCGAACAAGCGTTGGCGCATCAAGCAAGGCGCAACGCCGAACTGGTACAAGGCGCGCAACGGCATCCGGACACGTGCGTTGTCCGGGGCGGCACGGGTTGCACGGTTCCGGCCGAGAAAACTCGACTGACCACAGGTGAGCGCCTGGCACCCTGGACGGCTGTTCCGGTGGGTGCGGGACCCACATGACACGATGACTGACTCGACCAAAAAAGAAGACGAACTCGCAGGTACCGAGCAGCCTTTCGTGCAACACCTGGTGGAGTTGCGGGATCGCCTGATCTACAGCCTGGCAGGCCTGGTGGTGTGTATGGTGCTGCTGGCGATCTGGCCCAGCCCCAGCGGCCTGATCGACCTGATCGCCGAGCCGATACGGGCCCATATGCCGCCCGGTGCCAAGCTGATCGCGGTGGGCGTGTTCTCGCCCTTCTTCGTGCCGCTCAAGGTGCTGATGATGGCCGGCGTGTTGCTGGCCCTGCCATGGCTGATGTACCAGGTGTGGGCATTTGTCGCGCCCGGTCTTTACAGCCACGAGAAGAAGCTGGCGATTCCGTTGATTTTTTTCGGCAGCTCGCTCGCGTACGGCGGCATCGCCTTTGTGCAACTGTTCGTGCTAGACAAGATGTTTGCGTTCATCCAGGCGGTAACGCCGTCCAGCGTGGCCGCCACGCCGGATATCGCATCCTATGTCGAGGCCATTCTCGGGTTGTACATCGCCTTCGGCGTGGCATTCCAGGTGCCCATCGTCGTCGTGCTGCTGGCGCGTATGAACATCGTCAGCATCGAGAAGATGAAGGAGTTCCGCGGCTACTTCATCGTGTTGTCGTTCGTGATCGCCGCGGTCATCACGCCGCCGGACGTGATCTCGCAACTCGCCTTGGCAGTGCCGATGTGCCTGTTGTACGAGGCAGGCCTCTTTGCTGCCAAGTGGTTCATCAAGAACACCAAGTCCGAAGAAGAAGCCGCGTCGGCTGACGCCGAGAAGGACCGCGACAGCGCAGCGAAGCCGTAGGCGCTGCGCGCGCCGGGCTCAACGCTGTGCGCGTCTGGGTTTTGGTCGCACGCCGGGGACAACGTCGATATCCAGACGCGTGTCCTGGCGTTGGACATTGAACCGAGATGCCTGTCCGGGTTTGAGCCCGGCAACGCGGGTCAGCAGCTCAGACACATTGCGCACTTCGTCTCCCGCGACCGTGGTGATCACGTCGCCGGGACGGATGCCCGCTTGAGCCGCAGGCCCGTTCTGCAATACCCCAGTGATGATGACACCCTCGCGCGCCTTGACGCCGAAAGTCTCTGCCAATTCCGGTGACAGATCGTTGGGCTCGACACCGATCCAGCCGCGCGTCACCGTTCCGTCCTTGACCAGACCGTCCATGACCATTTGTGCCGTGGAAGCCGGGATCGCGAAGCCGATGCCCATGCTGCCACCGGAGCGCGAGTAAATCGCCGTGTTGATGCCCAGAAGATGCCCATGGGTATCGACCAGTGCTCCCCCTGAATTGCCCGGATTGATTGCTGCATCCGTCTGAATGAAGTTCTCGAAGGTGTTGATTCCCAATTGGTTTCGGCCCAGCGCGCTGATGATGCCGCTGGTGACGGTCTGGCCGACACCGAACGGATTGCCAATGGCCAGTACCTGGTCGCCGACCTGGGCCGCATCCGAATTGCCGATCACGACCACCGGCAATTTGTCCAGGTCGATCTTGAGTACGGCCAGGTCGGTGTCTGGGTCCGTGCCAATCACCTTGGCCATGGCCTTGCGGCTGTCATTGAGGATGACCTCGATCTCGTCAGCGCCTTCCACCACGTGGTTGTTGGTCAGGATGTAGCCGGCCGGACTGACTATGACGCCGCTGCCCAGGCCCGCGCGTGCTTCCTGGTCCTGGTCACCGAAAAAGAAACGGAACCAGGGATCGTTGCTGCGCGGATCGCGAGACGCGGTCTTGCTGGTGTTGATGCTGACAACCGCAGATGCAGCCTTGAGTGCAGCCTGCCGGAAGCTGCCTGGCGGCACATTCTGCGCCGCTGACGCTGGCGCCTCGATGACCGTGACCGCACCGGCCCCGGTGACGGGCTTGCCCAGCCAATCGGGTTTGAGTGTCCCGACAACGAAGTAGGCGGCCAGCAGAACGGTCGTAGTCTGTGCGAAAAGTAACCACAAGCGTTTCATGTGCAAATTGTAGGTCTTGCATCACGCCGTGCCGGTGCGCGTGGTTTATGCGCTGTGCCGTGGGCGGACGGTGTCGGGCGGCGGCACAATCGGTCTTTCCGATGAGCCGCCGCCACAAGACCATCAACATAGAGCCGCTGGCACCGCCCAAGCCGCCTCTGGGAGCGCCGTGTAACGGCTGTGGCGTCTGTTGTCTCGACCAGCCGTGCCCGATCGGGGTGGTGTTGTCCGGCCGGCGCGAGGGTGCTTGCGCGGCCCTGCGCTGGAATCCGGAGTTGGCCGCGTACCGTTGCGGCGCGATTGCGCAGCCGGCGCAGGTATTCGCTGTCGTGTTGCCGGTCCCGCTGCGCCGACTCGCCAGGCCGCTGGCGCCGGTGCTGGCGGCGCTCGCCCGCAGGTCGATCGCGCTGCAGGCGGGATGCGACTGCGACCTCGAGGTGCAGCGTGCGATCGCGCGGCGGGGCGTATGAGGCTGCGGCCGTGTCGGTGGCAGGACTGGGCTGCGCCCAGATAGCGGACAATGCGCGCACGGTTTGTGTCGCACCGCAGCGACGCCAGGATGTGGCACCAATGTCTTGAATGCAATGACCAGTCGACTCCTTCTTGCGCAGACCTTCGATGCGCTGCTGCAACCGGAGCGATTCCGGGAC
>CAZADK010000349.1:3662-5276 GCA_964483855.1 uncultured Rhodoferax sp. | reverse complement strand
GGTCTGGGAAGCCCCGCAGGGCTCGCGTGGATCGCGCGGACGTCCGATCGTCAACATGTTCCCGCTGCAGGAAGGCGAGAAGATCACCGTCGTGTTGCCGCTGACCGGTGAAAAGCGCAGTTTCCCGCCGGACCAATATGTCTTCATGGCCACCAGCATGGGCACGGTGAAGAAAACCGCTCTCGACGAGTTCAACAATCCGCGCAAGGCCGGCATCATCGCCGTTGACCTCGATCCGGGCGACTACCTGATCGGCGCGGCCTTGACTGACGGCGAACACGACGTGATGCTGTTCTCCGATGGCGGCAAGGCGGTTCGTTTCGACGAAAACGATGTGCGGCCGATGGGCCGCACGGCGCGCGGCGTGCGCGGCATGATGCTGGAGGACGGCCAAAGCGTGATAGCGATGTTGGTGGCCGAGGACGAGCAGCAATCCGTGCTGACCGCAACCGAGAACGGCTACGGCAAACGCACCAGCATCACCGAATACACACGCCATGGACGCGGCACCAAGGGCATGATCGCGATCCAGCAGAGCGAACGCAACGGCAAGGTGGTTGCGGCGACGCTGGTACATGCGGACGACGAGATCATGCTGATCACCGACAAGGGCGTGCTCGTGCGTACCCGGGTCAGCGAGATCCGCGAGCTGGGCCGTGCAACCCAGGGCGTCACCCTGATAGGGCTCGATGACGGCTCGCAACTCAGTGGCCTGCAACGACTGGTCGATAACGACGCTGCGGATTCCGACAGCGAGACCGGTAGTAACGGGGATGCGCCCGACGACCCGGCTGGAGGCGAAAAGATCTGACCTTCCGCCTTGCCCGCCGGTGCGGCCCAGTCCGTTCGCCGGCGGTAGCGCCTGAACCCGCCATGACGCCACGACCCTACAACTTCTCGGCTGGACCGGCTGCCATTGCGACCGAAGTACTGGAACAGGCTGCCGACGAGATGCTCGACTGGCCCGACACACGGGGCAGGCGCTCGGGCATGAGCGTGATGGAAATGAGCCATCGGGGCAAGGAGTTCATCTCGATCTACGAAGCAGCCGAAGCGGCGCTACGCGAATTGCTCTCGGTGCCGCAGCAGTTTCGTATCCTGTTCATGCAAGGCGGAGGACTGGCCGAAAACGCCATCGTGCCGTTGAACCTCGCGGCTTGCCGGGCCAAACCGGGCCAGAGCGCACAGGCCGATTTCGTGATCACCGGCGGCTGGAGCCAGAAGTCCTGCCGCGAAGCGGACCGCTATCTTGCGGCCCGGGTTGCTGCGACCAACCAGGCCGATGGCCACACCCGCATCCCGGACCCTGCCAGCTGGCAGCTCCACCCGGACGCCGCCTATGTGCACCTGTGCAGCAACGAAACCATCCATGGCGTCGAGTTCCAGTCGCTGCCTGATCTCAGGGCGCTGGGCAGTGACGCGCCGCTGGTGGTGGACTTTTCCTCCCACGTAGCGTCGCGCCCGGTCGATTGGTCACGGGTCGGCCTGGCGTTCGCGGGCGCCCAGAAGAACCTCGGTCCTGCCGGGCTGACCGTGGTCGTCGTGCGCGAGGATCTGCTCGGCCACGCCTTGCCGGCTTGTCCCAGCGCGTTCGACTACCAGCTGGTCGCAGAC
>CAZADK010000349.1:0-3652 GCA_964483855.1 uncultured Rhodoferax sp. | reverse complement strand
ATGTACAACACGCCGCCCACCTACGCGATCTATATTGCCGGCCTGGTGTTCCAGTGGATCCGGCGGCAGGGCGGCGTTGCGGCTCTGGAGCAGCGCAACATTGCCAAGGCGCGCCTGCTGTACGACGCGATCGACCAGTCGCAGCTGTACGAGAACCGGGTCGATCCGGCTTGCCGTTCGCGCATGAACGTGCCGTTTTTCCTCATGCATGAATCGCGCAACGATGCCTTCCTGGCCGGCGCACGCGCGCATGGCCTGCTGTCGCTCAAGGGCCACAAGTCGCTGGGCGGCATGCGCGCCAGCATCTACAACGCGATGCCGCACGCAGGTGTGCAGGCCCTGGTGGACTACATGCGAGAATTTGAGCGCACTGGCGTCTGAGCCCAGCCCCGCTTCTTCAAACCAGCCATGACCCAAAACCTGCCGGAGCTCCGCAAACAGATCGACGTGGTCGACGCCCATCTGCTTGACCTGCTCAATCGCCGGGCGGCGCTGGCGCTGGAGGTAGGCGAAGTCAAGCGCGCCGAGGGTTCGGTCGTGTTCCGACCCGAACGGGAGGCCCAGGTCATCCATGAGCTGCAAGTACGCAACACCGGCCCGCTCAGGAGCGATGCCATCGCTTATGTCTGGCGCGAGATCATGTCGTCCTGCCGTGCGCTGGAGGCGCGCCAGCGCGTGGCCTACCTGGGGCCGGCTGGTACCTTCAGCGAGCAGGCGGCGGTGCAGTTCTTCGGCTCCAGCATCGACCACGTTGCTTGCGCCAACTTCGACGAAGTCTTCCATGCAACCACCTCGGGGCGCGCCGATTTCGGCGTGGTTCCGATCGAGAACAACACCGAAGGCGTGGTCGCGCGCTCGATGGATCTGCTGCTCCATACGCCGCTGCATATCGTGGGCGAAGTCAGCCTGCTGGTTCGCCATCACCTGATGCGGCTGGACAACGCGATGGACGGCATTGAAGTGGTTCTGGCGCATCCGCAGGCGTTGGCCCAGTGCCACCAATGGCTCGGCACCCACCTGCCCCATGCCGAGCGCCGCGCCGCGTCCAGCAATGCCGAAGGCGCGCGACTGGCGGCCACCAACCCGGCTTGGGCAGCCATTGCCGGCGACCGGGCCGCCACCGAATTCGGGCTGCACCTGGTTGCCAGCGCAATCCAGGACGACGCGCACAACCGCACGCGCTTCAACGTCATCTGCATGCCCAAGGTGATGGCGCAACCGCCTGCCAGCGGCAACGACCGCATCAGCCTGGTGGTCTCGGTGCCCAACATTCCCGGCGCGGTACACGACCTGCTGGTGCCGCTCAAGCGCCACCGCGTATCGATGACGCGTTTCGAGTCGCGCCCCGCACGCTCGGGGCAATGGGATTACTATTTTTACATCGACATCCAGGGCCATCCGGACCAGCACAATGTCGCCTCTGCACTGGCCGAACTCAAGGGCTTGTGCGCGTTCTACAGGATACTGGGGTCATACCCGGTCGCAGCCCCATGATGGCATCGCCGTTTGCAGTACATGTTTGAGCAACTCGGATTGATCGGTTGTGGCCTGATGGGCGGATCGTTCGCGCTCGCGCTCAAGCGCGCGGGCCTGGTCAAGCGCGTCGTCGGCTACAGCAAGTCGCCCTCCACCACCGAACGGGCACGTCAACTCGGCGTCATCGACGTGGAAGCGCCGTCGGCGTTGCTTGCGGCTTCGGGTGCCGACATCGTGTTGCTGGCAGTCCCGGTCGCATCCACCGAGACCAGCTTCAAGGCCATCAAGCACCTGGTGACGCCGCAGATGCTGATCATGGACGTAGGCTCGACAAAACGCGACGTCGTCGATGCGGCCCGGCGATCGCTGCGCGAACAGATCGGCTGTTTCGTTCCTGCGCATCCGATCACCGGCAAGGAGCTCTCGGGTGTGGAGAATGCCGACCCCGACCTGTATTACGGCCGCCAGGTGGTGCTCACGCCAATCGAACGCACGAATCAGATCCAGGTCCAGCAAGCGGTCGATGTCTGGGCGGCCCTCGGATGCAGGGTGCTCAAGATGACTCCCGAATCGCACGACGCAGCGTTCGCCGCTGTCAGCCACCTGCCGCACCTGATCGCCTTTGCCATGATGAACGCGATCTCGGGCCAGCCCATGGGACGCGATTTCCTGTCGCTGGCGGGGCCGGGATTTCGCGACTTCACCCGCATCGCGGCCGCCGAACCCTCCATGTGGCGCGACGTCCTGATGTCCAACCGGGAAGAGCTGCTGACCCAGTCGAAGATCTTCCAGCGTAACCTGCAGGCGCTCGAGCTGATGATCTCCAACGGCAACGACGATGCCTTGCTCGAGCAGATCGCGCAGGCCAGTGAAATCCGTGCCAACTGGAGCATGGCCAAGCAGCAGAAATAATGTTCTCCACTGCCTTCCTCGACCTGCCGCCGCTGGCGACCGCCGGCGGCCAAGTGACGTTGCCGGGCTCCAAGAGTATTTCCAACCGCGTTTTGCTGTTGTCCGCGCTGTGCGAAGGCGAGACGACACTGCACGACCTGCTCGACTCCGACGACACCCGGGTGATGCTGCAGGCCCTGCGCGCGCTGGGCTGCCGCGTGGATCCGCATGCCAGCGGCGTCACCATCGGCGGCCTGGGTGCCACGCTCCTCCAGGAGCAGGCCGACTTGTTCCTGGGCAATGCCGGAACGGCCATGCGCCCGCTGACTGCGGCGTTGGCGGTGCTCGGCGGCGCATTCACGGTGCGGGGTGTGCCACGCATGCACGAGCGCCCGATCGGTGACCTGGTGGACGCGCTGCGCCAGCTCGGTTGCCAGATCGACTATCTCGAGAACACCGGTTATCCGCCACTTCGCATCGGCCGGCCGCAACTTGCGCTGGACAAGCCGATTGCGGTGCGCGGCGACGTATCGAGCCAGTTCCTGACCGCACTTCTGATGGCCTTGCCGCTGGTGGCGGCACGCGACATCGTCCTCGAGGTTCAGGGTGAACTGATCTCCAAGCCCTACATCGCGATCACGTTGAACCTGCTTGCGCGTTACGGCGTGCCGGTGCATCGCGACGGCTGGAGCCGGTTCACGATTCCCGCCGGCAGCCGGCTGGTCTCACCCGGCAACCTGCATGTCGAGGCCGACGCGTCGTCGGCGAGTTATTTCATAGCGCTGGGCGCGATCGCGCCAGGTAACGGGCAATCCTTGCGCATCCTGGGTGTCGGGGCGGACTCGATCCAGGGCGACATCCGCTTCATCGATGCGGCCCGGGCGATGGGTGCGCAGATCGTCAGCGGCCCGAACTGGCTGGAGGTGTCGAGTCCTGCCAGCACAGCCGACAGGCGATTGCGTCCCATCGACCTGGACTGCAACCATATTCCCGACGCCGCGATGACGCTGGCGGTCATGGCCTTGTATGCGGACGGAACCAGCACATTGCGCAATATCGCCAGTTGGCGCGTCAAGGAAACCGACCGGATCGCCGCAATGACGACCGAACTGCGCAAGTTCGGCGCCCAGGTCGAGGAAGGGCACGATCACATCCGGATCACGCCGCCAGCCAGCCCGGGCGATTGGCGCGCAGCCTGCGTCGATACCTACGACGACCACCGGATGGCGATGTGCCTGTCGCTGGCGGCCTTCAATCCGGCCACGCTGCCGGTGCGGATCCGCGA
>CAZADK010000348.1:0-5291 GCA_964483855.1 uncultured Rhodoferax sp. | reverse complement strand
CACCAGCGCATACAGCACCATCGGGATCGACGGGGGGATGATCGGTCCGATGGTGGCCGAGGCCGCGGTGATCGCGGCGGCGTAACCGCGGCTGTAGCGGTTGCCCTGGGTCATCATCCCGATGATGACCTTGCCGATCCCGGCTGCGTCGGCCACGGCCGAACCCGACATGCCGGAGAAGATCAGGCTCGAGACGATGTTGACGTGGCCCAGGCCACCCTTGAAACGCCCGACCACGCCGACGCAAAAACGCAGCAGTCGCTCGCTGATCGCCCCCGCATTCATGATGTTGGCAGCCACGATGAACAAGGGCACGGCCAGCAGCACGAAACTGTCGTACAGGCCGTAGCTGATCTGTTCGGCTGCAATGCCCAGGTCCTGGCCCTTGATGGCCAGGTAGACGATGGCGCCAACGATGATGGAGTGCGCAATCGGCGTGCCGATGGCGGCCAGGCCGAACAGCGTGACCAGGCACAGGGTGAAGGCCAGCGTCATCGTTTTGGCGCTGCTTCGCGCTGCGGTTCTTCGAGTTCGTTGCGCCAGATCTTGCGCAGGCGCAGCGTGTAGATCACGATGGTGCCGACCATGAACAGCAGGAACAGGCTGAACACATAGGCCAGCGGAATACGCAACGTCGCGCTCTTCTTGATGGTCAGGAAACTGACCCAGTCCCAGGTCGCCGGCAACGATGCCAGCATGGCGACGATGATGGCCAGCGCCGAGATCGCGCCGAACACCCTGCGCAGACCGGGCCGGACATGGTTGTAGATCATGTCGAATGCGATGTGGTCCCTGTTACGCAGACACAGCGCCGAGCCCCAGAATACCGTCCACAGCCAGGTGGTCAGGCTGAGTTCCAGCGTCCACGGCAACGGGTAGTTGATGACGTATCGCGCGGTGATCTGCACGACGAAGGCCACGAACATGGCGGTGAGCAAGGCCACCGCCACGTCGTCGGCCCGCGCCTGCCACCAGTCCAGCCGGGTTCGCATGGCTCGGCCCCGCAAGTAGAGTTGCAGCTTCGGCGCCGGTCAGAGCGCGTTGATCTTCTCGACCAGGCCTTTGGGCCAGGACTTGGACAGGTCGGACTCCAGGTACATCTTCTGCGCGCGGCTGCGGAAGGCATCGACGTTCGGGGTATAGACCTGCAGACCCTTGTCCTTGAAGAACTGGACCAGTTCGTCTTCGAGCTTGAGCTGCTTCTGGCGGCCCGACTCGGCGGCATCGTCGGCGGCCTTTTGCAGCTTGGCCTGGTTGGCGGGCGTGAGCTTGTCGAAAACCTTCTTGCTCATGGCCAGGTAGTTCAGGTCGACCAAATGGCTGGTCAACACGATCTGCTTGGTCACTTCGAAGAACTTGGCGTCGCGGTTGGTCGGCAGCGGATTGTCCTGGCCATCGATGGCACCGGTCTGCAGACCGGTGTAGACCTCGGTGAAAGCCATGGGTGTCGGATTGGCACCGAGCGCGCGACCCATGAACATCCAGGACTCGGCGCCAGGCATGCGCAGCTTGATACCCGCCAGGTCTTCCGGCGTGTTGATCTTCTTGTCGCCGCGCAGGTTGAGTTGCCGCCGGCCCAGGTACATCACGGTCAACAGCTTGACGCCGAGCTTGTCTTCGACCATCTTCTTGAAGGGCTTGAACAGGTCGGACTCGAACACCTTCTTCTGGTGCGCCGCGTCGCGATGCAGATAGGCCGCCGAGAAGATGGAAAACTCGGGAAAGAATTCCGCCAGTTCCTGCGCCGACGAGATACACATCTCGAGGTTGCCACGCGAGATCGCCTCGAGCTCCGTGCCCTGCTTGAACAAGGCCGCATTCCAGTGCGGCTCCAGGGTCGCGAAGTCGGCCACGGCGGGCGCGAAAACGGTTGTCAAGGCCACCGCGCGCTGGTCGGTCGCCGAAGATGGCGACGACAGGCGCAGCTTGACCTTGTCCTGCGCAAACGACGATCCGGCGAACGCCGTCAGCGAAGCGGCCGCGGCAGCAGCAACGACGCTGCGACGGCTGAGAGTGGTTTCCATGGTGTGTGTCTCCTGGGTTGATCGGCACAGGCCCACGCGGCCCGCCCGAAGCTGACATGTTAGCATGCAACTGATCATTGAGAAATAATGTACCAGTTGGTTCATTATTAATGGGGTCTGTGTAGAATGTCAACGCCGGGTCCCAGTATTTTTTGATGGGCCTCGCCGACCATAATGAACCGATTGGTACAAAGGGTTTACCCGAAGGCGCCAAAGACGATCGGCCCCGCCCGCGCTCCGGCAAAGGCAGGCACGCGTCTGCGCCCGGAACCGCGCACCAACGATCCGGAACGTACCAAGGCGGAAATCCTGCGCGCGGCGGTTGTCGAATTCGGCGAAAAAGGTCTGGCCGGCGCGCGTATCGACGAGATCGCGGCAGCCACCCACACCAGCAAGCGCATGATCTATTACTACTTCGGCAGCAAGGACGGCCTGTACCTTGCGGCGCTGGAGCAGTCCTACAGCCGGGTGCGCGACAGCGAGCTGCAACTGCAGCTCGACGACATGGAGCCGCAGACCGCTTTGCGCTGCCTGGTGACAGTCATGTTCGACCATCACCTGGACAACGAGCACTACATCCGCATCGTGATGTCGGAGAACATCAACCGCGGGCGCTACCTGATGCAAAGCAGCAAGATCCAGGCGCTCAATCGCCCCGCGATCACGCTGATCCGCACGATCTACGACCGCGGCGTCGCCGCCGGACTGTTCCGGCCGGGGCTGGACCCGACCGACATCCATGCCTCGATCTCGGCACTGAGTTTCTTCAACGTATCGAACCGCTACACCTTCGGACTGATCTTCCAGCAGGACAACCAGTCTGCGGCCTACCAGGCCAACCGCCGCGAGAACGTCGTCCAGATGATCCTGCGCTACGTCAGGGCTCCTTGACATGACACAGACCCGCATCGCCATCGTCGGTGCAGGCTACATCGGCCAGGCGCACATGGAGGTCGCATTGCGCAACCCGGAAGTGGCGTTGTGCGCCATCGTCGATCCGGCGCCTGCCGTGGCCGCGATCGCAGCCCGGTTCGGCGTACCCCGGTTCACCACGCTGCAGCAATTGCTGGCCCACGGCAGGCCCGATGGCGTGATCCTGGCCACGCCGAACCCGTTGCATCTCGAGCACGCACGGATCTGCATCGACGCTGGCGTGCCCATGTTGCTCGAAAAGCCCATCGCATCCACCGTGGCGCAAGCCGAGGAACTGGTATCGGCGGCCGAACAGGCCGGCGCGCGACTGCTCATCGGCCACCACCGGGCGCACAGTCCGATCATGGCCAAGGCGCGCGCCGTGGTCGATAGTGGCGTGCTGGGGCCGTTGGTCGCGGTCACTGGCAGCGCCACCTTCTACAAGCCCGACCACTACTTCGCCGACGCCCCCTGGCGCAGCGCGCCCGGCGCCGGGCCGATCCTGCTCAACATGATTCACGAGGTGCACAACCTGCGCATGTTGTGCGGCGAGATCGTCGCGGTGCAGGCGTTTGCATCCCATGCGACGCGGGGCTTCCCGGTCGAGGATACGGTGTCGATCAACCTGCGCTTTGCCAGTGGCGCTTTGGGCAGCTTCATGTTGTCCGACACCGCAGCCAGCGCCCGCAGCTGGGAGCAGACCTCGCAGGAGAACAAGGCCTACCCGAGTTACGACGACGAGGACTGCTACGTCATCAGCGGCACCCATGGCAGCCTGGCGGTACCGACGATGCGGCTCAAGACCTATCCGCGCCCCGAAGACCGGTCCTGGTGGAAACCGTTCGAGACCGGTGTCGTCGGCATGGTGCGCGACGATCCCTTGAAGCACCAGCTGGCCCATTTCTGCGCCGTGATCCGGGGCGAGGCGCAGCCGCTGGTCGGCGCGCGCGACGGCCTGGCCAACCTGCGCGTGACCGAAGCCATCGCGGCCGCTGCAGCGAGCGGCACCACCGTCACGGTATCCCCTGCTTGACCCCCCTTGAAAAGGAACCCCATGAAACTCCTCGTGCTCAACGGCATCAACCTCGACATGTTCGGCAAACGCGACCCGAAGCAATACGGCACCGTGACGCTGGCCGAGATCGACCAGCGCCTGCAAGCGCTGGCACGCGAACTGGGCGTGACCGTGGAGAGTTTCCAGACCAACCACGAAGGCGCCATGTGCGAACGCATCCACCAGGCGTTTGCCGACCAGGTCGATGCGGTGCTGATCAACGCCGGTGCCTGGACCCATTACAGCTACGGTATCCGCGACGCGCTGGCGATCCTGACCTGTCCGGTGGTCGAGCTGCACATGTCCAACGTGCATGCGCGTGAACCGTTCCGCCATGTATCGGTATTTTCGGATGTGGTCAAGGGACAGATCTGCGGTTTCGGCGCCGACAGCTACCTGCTTGCGCTGCGCGCGGCGGTCGCAGCTGCCCGCCCAGCCTGAGGTAAAGCAGGATGATCCGTGGAACCACGGCACTGATAACGCACATCGGCTACCCGACGCACACGTTCAAGTCGCCGTTGATCTACAACCCGTATTTCGAGCAGGCTGGCATCGACGCGGTCGTGGTGCCGATGGCATGCCGGCCCGAACATTACGCAAACCTCCTTCGCGCCGTGTTTACGCTGGACAACGTCCGGGGTGCGCTGATCACGATGCCACACAAGGTGACCACGGTCGGCTTGCTCGATTCCGCCTCGCCAGCCGTGCGGATCGCCGGCGCCTGCAATGCCGTCAAGCGCCTGGCCGACGGTATGCTGGCGGGCGACATGTTCGATGGTGAAGGTTTTGTACGCGCAATGCGGCGCAAGTCCTGCCAGCCCGAAGGGGCGAACGCCTTGGTCGTCGGTTGCGGCGGAGTCGGCTCGGCAATTGCCGCTGCGCTGGCCGGCTCCGGTGCAGCGGCAATCAGCCTGTTCGACGCCAACGCCGAAACCGCAACGGCATTGGCGGGCAGGCTGTCGGCCCACTACCCGAAACTGCGGGTCTGCACAGGCTCGAAAGACCCAGCCGGGCATACGGTGGTTGTCAACGCAACGCCGCTGGGCATGAACGCGGGTGACCCCATGCCCATGGACGTGTCGCGAATCGCCACCGGCAGCTTTGTTGGCGAAGTGGTGCTCAAGGCGGAGATGACGGCCTTTCTGCTGGCCGCACAGGCACGCGGTTGCCGCATCCAGGTCGGGTCGGACATGTTGTTCGAACAGATCCCGGCCTACCTCGAGTTCTTCGGGTTCCCGACCACGACAGCCGACCACCTGCGCGCGGTTGCACGACTGGGCAACGTCGGCTGACGGCCTGGC
>CAZADK010000347.1:0-5292 GCA_964483855.1 uncultured Rhodoferax sp. | reverse complement strand
CACTGGTGACCGACATCGCCGACGATCCGATGCCGATCGACGAGGCCATCGACATGGTTGGGCTGACTCCGCGGCGCGACCACTTTCCGGCGCAGCTCTCCGGTGGCGAGCAGCAACGCGTCGCGATCGCGCGGGCCATCGTCAAGCGCCCCGCGGTGCTGTTGTGCGACGAGCCGACCGGCGCGCTCGACTACGTGACCGGCAAACTGGTGCTCGAGGTGATCGCCCGGATCAACGCCGAACTCGGCACCACCGCCATCGTGATTACGCACAACGCGGCAATCGCCGGCATGGCCGACCGGGTGATTTATCTCGGTGATGGCCGGATCCAGAAGGTCGAGACCAACACCCACAAGCTCAGCCCCTCGGAGTTGTCCTGGTGATGATGGCCCCCAACCCAGCCGCTGCGCGTCTGGCCCCCCGAGGGGGTGCAGAAAACTTGGGGCGGCCCGGCGTTTTCTTATGAAGGCGCTCGACCGCAAGCTGTTGCGCGACCTGCGTTTGATGTGGAGCCAGGCGCTGACCATCGCGCTGGTGGTCGCCAGCGGCGTCGGGGGCTTCATCACCAGCTTGTCGGCGGTCGAGTCGCTGGCGCTGGCGCGGGATCGTTTCTACATCGAGGGCCGCTTTGCCGACGTGTTCGCCACCGTCAAGCGCGCGCCCAATGCGCTCGAGGCCGTGCTGCGTGAGGTGCCGGGCGTGGCCGACGTGCAGACCACGGTCGAGCAGATCGTGCGTATCGAGATCGACGGCCTGGCCGACCCGCTCATCGGGCAGCTGATCGGCGTTGATCCGCGCACACCCAAGCGCCTGAACCAGGTCACGGTGCGTAACGGTCATGGCCTGCTCGATGCGACCGCGGCCAGCGACGGCAGCATTCCTGCCCTGGTGTCGGCGGGTTTCGCCGACGCTCGCGGGCTCGAGCCTGGTTCCCGCGTGTGGGCGCAAATCAACGGTAAGCGGCGCGCGTTGACCATCGTCGGTATCGGTTTGTCACCCGAGTTCGTCTTTGCCGGGCTGATGGGCAGCCCGGATCAGCGCGGCTTCGGCGTGTTCTGGCTGCCGCGCGACACGCTGGCCGCCGCATACGACATGGACGGTGCCTTCAACCACATCGCGATCAGGCTGGCGCCCGCGGCCTCTCCAGCAAATGTGGCCTTGCCACTTTGCTTGACCCCTGGGGGCGGAAATGACTGCGACATTTCCTGGGGGGGCTCAGGACGCGCGGTAGTCGAACAGGTATCGGCCCGGATCACGCGTTATGGCGGCCGCGAAGCCTATGGCCGCGACGACCAGCAGTCGCATGCCATGCTCGATGCCGAGATCAAGAGCCAGCGGGTGATCGGCACGCTGTTGCCGTCGATCTTCCTGGCCGTTGCCGCCTTTCTGCTCAACGTCGTGGTGTCGCGCCTGGTCGCCACACAGCGTGAGCAGATTGCCGCGCTCAAGGCCCTGGGGTACCCGAACCGGAGCATCGGCATGCACTACCTCAAGCTGGTGCTCGTCATCGTGCTGGCCGGGCTGGCGATCGGCGTGCCGTTCGGCAACTGGCTCGGAGGCCTGTTCACCGGGTTGTATGCGCAGTCCTTCCAGTTCCCCACGTTCGAGCACGTCATGCCGGCATGGCTGCTGGTGGTGAGCATCGGCATCACCGTCGGCACGGCGGTGCTCGGCACGCTCAATGCCATCGTCGCCACCGTGCGGCTGGCGCCGGCCGAGGCGATGCACCCGCCGGCGCCGGGACGTTACCGGCGCACGCTGGTCGAGCGGCTGGGCATGACCCGCATCACGCCGGCACTGCGCATGATCCTGCGCAACATGGAACGCCGGCCCCTGCGCACGACGCTGTCGATCGGTGGGGTGGCGGCCTCGGTCGCCATTGTCGTGATGGGCAACTTCTTCCGCGACGCGATCGACTTCCTGGTCGATTCGCAGTTCAACCTGGCCATGCGCAGTGACGTCACCGTCTGGATGACCGAGGCGGTGGACGACAGCGCGCGCCATGAACTGGCGCGGCTGCCGGGCGTGATCGCGGTCGAGTCCGGACGCAACGTTGCCGTGCGGTTCGTCAACGGGCATCTGGGCGAGCGCGGTGCGATCCAGGGGTTTGCACGCCACCCCGAGCTGCGTCGCGTGATCGACATCGACAACCGCGAGGCCAGCCGCCTGGATGGCGAAGGGCTGGTGATGACGGACCGCCTGGCGGCCAAGCTCGACCTGCGTATTGGCGACTGGGTGCGGGTCGAGGTGCTCGAAGGCCGTCAGCGTGTGGTCGAGGTGCCGCTGGTCGCGACGGTGCGCGAGATGATGGGGCTCAACGCCTACATGGAGCGCCGAGCTTTGAATAACCTGCTCGAGGAAGGCGACCAGTCCTCGCAGTTTGCGCTGGCCGTGGAGCGCGGCAGTGAGCCGGCGCTGATCGAGGCCACCAAGGGCATGCCGCGCATCGTGGGCACCTTCAGCAAGGCCACGATGCTGCGCAACATGCAGGAGATCAGCGCGCGCAACATCCGCATCATCAGCACCATCCTGACGCTGTTTGCCGCGGTGATCGCGGTAGGCGTGGTCTACAACAATGCCCGCATCGCGCTGGCCGAACGCACCTGGGAACTGGCCAGCCTGCGTGTGCTCGGATTCACCCGAACCGAGGTGTCCGGGCTGCTGCTCGGCGAGATGGCGATCGGCATCGCGATCGCGCTGCCGCTGGGCATGGTGATGGGGTATGGACTGGTGATCCTGATCGCGGACCTGACGCAGTCGGACCAGTTCTATTTTCCGGTGGTGATTCAGCCGCGCACCTACGCGATTGCCGGCCTGGCGGTGCTGGTCTCCGCGCTGGCCAGCGCCTTGGTCGTGCGCCGGCGCATCGACCGGCTCGACATGGTGGCAGCGCTCAAGACACGAGAATGACGAGGAACCCATGAAACGCAAGACCTGGTTTTTGTTGGTGGCCGCAATGGCCGCGCTGGCCCTGCTGCTGGCCTGGGCGCTGGCACCCAGGCCGGTGGAAGTGGAGCTGGCGCCGGTCACGCAGGGCCGCTTCGAGACCACCATCGACGAAGACGGCAAGACACGGCTGGCCGATCGTTACCTGGTGTCGGCGCCGCTGGCGGGCCGGTTGGCGCGCATCACGCTCAAGGAGGGTGATGCGGTGCAGGCGGATGCGCCACTGGCCCATCTCTTGCCCGTGTTGCCGGCCATGCTGGATGAACGCAGCGTGCGCGAGGTGCAGGCACGGGTAGCTGGGGCGCAGGACAACGTGGAGCGCGCCGGCGCGCGGATCGAGCGCGCACAGGTTTCAGTCGCGCTGGTGCGTAACGACGCTCAGCGCAATACGCAACTGGCGCAGCAGGGTTTCATCGCGCCGACCAAACTCGAGGCAGACCGCCTGGCGCTGCAAGCCGCACAACGCGAGGTCGATTCGGCCGCGGCCGAACGCCGCATGGCCGCGCACGACCTCGAGCAGGCACGGGCCGCCCTGGGGGTGGTGCGCCAGGGCCCGGCTGCGGCCGGGCAAGGCCGGTTCACGGTGCGTGCCCCGGTGGCGGGCCGGGTCTTGCGGGTATTGCAGAGAAGCGAGATGACGGTGGCGCTGGGTACCCCCTTGATCGAGCTCGGTGACACCGCGCGCCTGGAGGTGGTGGCCGATTTGTTGACCACCGATGCGCTGGCTGCCAGGCCGGGCAGCCGCGTGATGATCGAGCGCTGGGGTGGCCCGACCACGCTCGAGGGACGGGTGCGCAGCATCGAGCCGGCGGCATTCACCAAGGTGTCCGCGCTCGGCGTCGAGGAGCAGCGGGTGCGGGTCGTGATCGACCTGACCAGCCCGCAGACCGAGTGGCAGGCCCTGGGTGATGGTTACCGGGTCAGCGTGCGCATCGTGACATTGTCCGAGGACGACGCGGTGCAGGTGCCGGTGAGCGCGGTGTTCCCGTTGCCCGCAAGCGGTGCCAGTGGTGGTGGTGCCGGTGCCGGCCCGCTACCGTCAGCGCGCCATGCCGTCTTTGTCGTCGATGGCGGGCGGGCACGGCAGGTTCCGGTGCATCTGGGCGGGCGCAATGGTGCCATGGCCTGGATCCGCAGCGGCCTGGCGCGCGGCTCTCAGGTCATCGTCTACCCGCCCGCCTCAGTACGGGAAGGGGTACGGGTTGCCGCGCGCAAGGTGTAGCCGAACCGTCGGGGTTGCCGCGCCGCCGGAAAGACTCCCATGACAAGACTCCCAGTTGTCGCGGCAGTTCGATTCTGCTAGTATTACTTGGTAATACATGGAGGAATCATGGAAGTCACGTCCGTCACCAGCAAGGGACAGGTCACCATTCCGAAGGAGCTTCGGCAGCAACTCGGCATTCGGCAGGGAAGCCGCATCGAGTTCTTGCTGGTCGGCGACCGCGTCGAAATGAAGGTCCGGAGTTCGCCTGCGGGCGAGCCAAGCAGCGGGTTCGGCATGGTCAAGAGCCGGCGCGCCTCGGTGCCATCGGACTTCGACCCCGCGACACTTCTCGGACGATGATCGGCCTGGACACCAACGTTCTCGCCAGGTATTACATTGACGACAAGGCGAACACTCAGGCGCATCGTCAGCGCCTGGCAGCTCGGCGCCTCATCGAGTCGGGTCAGCCCCTGATGGTGAGCAAGTCAGTGGTCCTTGAACTCGAGTGGGTCATGCGTGGCTACTACAGCTTCGCACCAGTCGAGGTGGCATCGGTGATTCGGCATCTTCTCGAACAGACAAATATCATCGTTGAAGATCGTGATGCCGTCGCGCAAGCGCTCTCCAACTGCGAAGCGGGCATCGATTTCGCTGACGCGTTGCACCACGCGAGCTACAGGTCTTGCGATAGCGTCGCAACATTTGATGACCGCAGGTTCGCCCGGCGGGCCAAGAAGCTAGGATTGGCGCCAGCTGTGGTGCTCGTGTCCCAGCCGGCTGCCTGAACCCGAGTGGCTGGGGCCCACCCTTGGGCCTTCAGGCGCTCTGTCTTTCGCGACGCGCTTGACCACGCACCAGCCGCCGCTGAAGTGCTTTGCCATGGCGTGGTCGAAAGTGTCCGGATCGCGCAACAGGTCGCAGGCTGTCGAGGCTGCGAACTGATCCCGCACGAAGGTTATCGAATGGTTGGGCGGCGAAACCGTGTGGGTCTTGCCCCTCCGTGCCGGGGTTGGCATGCAAATCGGGTGGCGCGCCCGTTCGTTTCCAGATCCCAAACAGGACTCATCGCGGTGCGGCTCCGGCCATCGAGCCCTTCACCGTCATCGGCTTGCCCGGGATGAAGTTGATGCAGACACCGTCGA
>CAZADK010000346.1:0-5295 GCA_964483855.1 uncultured Rhodoferax sp. | reverse complement strand
GTCGATCGTGCGGGTGGATTACGCCAACTCCGTGCACGCAAGGGCAGTCGTCGCCTTGCTCGATGCCTATGCGCAGGATCCGGCGGGCGGGGGCAAACCCCTGAGCCGTCATGCACGCGAAAACCTGGTGCCCGAGCTGGCAGCGCGACCGGCTGCCTACAGCGTGCTGGCTTTCGACGGTTCGCACGCCGTAGGGCTGGTCAATTGCATCGAAGGTTTCTCCACCTTCGCCTGCAAGCCCCTGGTCAACGTGCACGATGTGGCGGTGGCAGCGAGCCATCGGGGTCGGCGCATCGGCGAGCAGATGCTGGCGCTGGCCGAGCAGATTGCTCGCGAGCGCGGCGCCTGCAAGTTGACGCTTGAGGTGCTGTCGGGCAACCGCAGTGCCAACACGCTGTATGCCCGCATCGGCTTTCGGACGTACCAGCTCGACCCGGCCATGGGTGGCGCGCAGTTCCTGCAGAAGTGGCTTGAGTGAGCCGCGCGGGACGCGGTCGCCCGGGCTCCCACCCTCTCGAGGAAACGCCGGGCCGCTCCCAAGTTTCCTCGCACCCCCTCGGGGGGCCTGGCGGAGCCAGGGTTGGGGGCGATCTCAGACGGTTGGCGCAATCCGCGCGCCGCTGAGCTGTTCCTGTGCGGTGACCAAGGCTGGCACGAACTTGGCGCCATGGCCGAGCGCGGATGCGATGGCCAGGCTCTGGTGGACAGCCTGGCCGACGGGCGCCGGCACGACCACCATCTCTGCGAGGTGTCCGTAGTAACGAACATCCTTGCGCGCGTTGTCAAGCTCGAAGGTCAGTCCGGTGAAATCGCCGTCCAGTGTCTTGGCCATGGCCTGGAACAGCCCCGAGTTGACGCTGCCAGCGGAGATCACCCTGACCAGCTGGCGCAGATCCACGCCGGCCTTGGCGCCGACCGCGAAGGCCTCCGCACTGGCGGTGCAGATCGCTTGCGCGACGAAATTGTTCAGCAGCTTGATGGTGTGGCCAGCGCCTGGGCCCCCGACATGGAAGATGTTCTCGCAATAGGCCTTGAAGACCGGTTCGATCCGGGCATAGACCTCCGGCGTGGCGCCCACCATGGTGTTGAGCTTGCCGAGTTCGGCCTCCGGCGCGGAACGCGCCAGCGGTGCATCGACCAGTGTGACGCCGCGCGCCGCGCATTGCACGCCCAGGCGTTGCGTCGACTCAGGCTCGCTGGTCGAGGTGTCGATGATGATCAGGCCGGACTTGGCCGTTGCCAGCAGGCCGTGTTCTCCCAGCAGGCATTCTTCGACCTGCGGCGTGCCGGTGACACACAGGATGACGATGTCGCAGTCGCCCAATGCGTCCGGCGCCCTGGCTTCCCGTGCGCCGCTGGCCAGCAGGTCGCCGACGCGTTTGCGGTTGTGGTGCACGGTGAGAGTCAGCTTGAAGCCCTTGGCAAGCAGGTTTTTGGCAATGCCGTGGCCCATGAGGCCGGATGCGCCGATGAATCCGATATGTTGCATGTACAGGTTCCAACGAAGAATGTGAGTCGAAATGGCGAGACTGGAGCGCATTGTGCCCTGAATGTCCAGCGTTGCCGCCTGGGTGCCGCACCGCACAGCAGGTTGCTCGTCGGCCAGCGGCACGCCAACCCGTCGCCAAGCCGGACTTGTCGGCAAGGCGGACTTGTCGGCAAGCCGGGCTTTGCCTTGACCATGGGCTTCCCCTATCATCAGGGCGCGTAACCCGTCGCCGTCGGGCGAACTCCGGGAACAAGGCCGAGGCACGATCCATGACCGACAGCAGTGTCAGACAGCGACTTGCAGCCATCCTGGCGGCGGATGTGACGGGTTACTCGCGTCTGATGCAGATCGACGAGCAGTCCACGATGCGGGCCCTGGATGGGGCGAGATCGGTTTTCAGCACCGAGATCGAGGCCCATCGCGGCCGCGTCATGAACATGGTTGGCGATGCGGTGTTTGCGGTGTTCGACACGGCCACCGGTGCCGTCGAGGCCGCCCATGCCATCCAGACCACGCTCAATGGGCAGGCGCGTGCCTTGCCGCGGGACCAGCAGATGCGGTTTCGCATCGGCGTACACCTCGGCGATGTGCTGGAGAAGGCCGATGGAACGGTGTTCGGCGACGGGGTGAACATCGCTTCGCGGCTCGAGAGCCTGGCCGAACCCGGTGGCATCACCGTTTCGGATGTGGTGCAGGGCGCGGTACGGGGCAAGGTTGGCCTGCGTTTCGACGATCAGGGTGAACAGCGGGTCAAGAACATCACGCATCCGGTGCGTGCCTACCGCTGGGTCCGGGATGAGCGCGAGGCCCTCGATAGCGTGCTCGATCATGCTGCCGCCGCCGTGCTCGACAAACCGTCGATAGCGGTGTTGCCGTTCCAGAACCTGAGCAGCGACCCTGACCAGGCCTATTTCGCCGACGGCATCGCCGAGGACCTGCTGACGGCACTGTCGCGTTACCGCTGGCTGATGGTGATCGCGCGCAATTCCTCGTTCTCGTACAAGGGGCGTTCTCCGGATGTGCGCCAGGTCGGCCGTGAACTGGGTGTGCGCCATGTCGTCGATGGCAGTGTGCGTCGCAGCGGCGAACGCATCAGGATCTCGGCCCAGCTGATTGATACGGCCAGTGGAAACCATGTGTGG
The DNA here is from genome assembly GCA_964483855.1 of uncultured Rhodoferax sp. Classification (GTDB taxonomy): domain Bacteria; phylum Pseudomonadota; class Gammaproteobacteria; order Burkholderiales; family Burkholderiaceae_C; genus CAISIP01. The sequence goes on along the minus strand of CAZADK010000346.1, from coordinate 2,664 downwards.
GCCGAACGTTTTGACCGCGACATGGCGGATGTGCTGCAACTGCAGGACGACATTGCCTTGATCATCGCCGGCGCCATCGCGCCGCAGCTGGCCAAGGCGGAACAGGAGCGCGCGCGCCGCAAGCCGGTCGACAACCTGGGCGCATGGGACCTGTACCAGCGTGGTCTGTGGCACTACTGGCAATACAGCAAGGAGTCGTGCGCCCAGGCGCAGCAGCTGTTTGCCGAGGCGATCGCGCTGGATCCGCAATTCGCCGCCGCCCACGGGTTCCTGGCCTACAGCCATTTCACCGGTTCGCACCTCGGTTTCGAGGAGCCGCACCAGGCCGTATCGCTGGCGCGCGACGGCGCATTGCGTGCGCTGGCCCTCGACGAGAAGGATCCTGTCGCGCACCTGGTGCTCGGCCGGGTGCTGGGCGCGCAAGGCGACTACCCGTCTGCGACAACCGAACTGTCGATCGCCGTATCGCTCAACCCGAGTTTCTCGCTCGCTCACTATGTGCTGGCGTCGGTCCGTTTCCTCAGCGGTCAGCATACCCTGGCCATCGCGGGCTTTGAAACCGCGGCACGGTTGAGTCCGATCGGCCCGCTGATCTGGGGCATCCAGACCATGCATGCGACGACGCTGGCCGCGATGGGCGACTTCGAGGCCGCCGAACCGCTGGCCAAGGCGGCAACGCGGCACCAGACAGCGACGTTCTGGGTCTACGCCAACTGGGCCTCGATCCTGGGCAACCTGGGCCGGCAGAAAGAGGCCTTGTTGGCACTGAAGCACCTGCGCGCGTTGCAGCCCGATTTTTCAGAGACGTTCTACGACCGCCTGTTCGTGCGCGTCGATCCCGCGGTGCGCCAGCGGTATTTCGAAGGGCTTTATCGTGCCGGCTGGCCGCGGCCTGCCGCCCGCATGGCCTGAAGACCGGACCGCGCCAGCGCGGATAATCGGAACCACGACCTGATGTCTGCCGGTTTCAAAGCGCCGTCGTGTGTTGCCTGCGCTCGCGCCCTGAACGACCGCGCATCATGGCGATGCCAACCCGAAGGAGGCCCCAGTTGTCCGCAGACCCGCTCACGATGTTGTCTTCCATGGCGACCCGGCCCGTGTTGACCGACCTGATTGCCGAGTTCGGCCGCTGCACGCCCTATGCGGTGCAGCTCGAGAGTGCTGGCGGTGTCGACGTGGCACGTCGTGTGCAGGCGGGCGAAGCGGTCGACGTGGTCGTGCTCGCTGCCGGGGCAATCGAGCAGCTCATCGATGGCGGCCGGTTGTTGGCTGGCAGCCGGGTCGATGTGGTGCGATCGGGCATGGGCATTGCGGTGCAAAGTGGCCGCCGGCGGCCAGACATTGGCTCCGAGGCCACCGTGCGCGCGGCAGTGCTGGAAGCTGCCACCGTTGGTTATTCAACCGGCCCCAGTGGGAAGTATCTGGTGTCGTTGTTCGAGCGTTGGGGCATTGCGCGACAGATCGCCGCGCGCATCGTTCAGGCGCCGCCGGGCGTGCCGGTTGCCGCGCTGGTGGCGCAGGGCGATGTCGAGCTCGGCTTCCAGCAACTGAGCGAATTGCAGGGAGTGCCGGGTATCGAGCTGCTGGGGCCGTTGCCGCCAGAGATTCAGCACATCACGGTGTTTGCGGCTGCGGTCTCGGTGACATGCACCCAGCCCGATGCGGCGCGTGCCTTGCTCGATTTTCTGGCCGGCCCGCAGGCGCTGGCCGGCAAGCGCCAGCATGGCATGGAGCCGGCTTGAGTCACACGGTTCGCCGTGCCTGCGCCTGCCTCAGGATCGGCCGGGTTGCACGTCACGGTAGCGGGCATGACTGAATCCGAGGCGTTGAATGTGGTTGCCGTGCGTGTGATCGAGAGCGCGGACCATGAACGCATGGTGTGGACGGATGCCGATCGTGCCTGGGCCAGTCACGAGGCGGCGGCTGCGGTCGGAGAATCCGCCGCGCCCGGCAGGTTCCTGGCCCATCGGGCGCGCCTGGCGCTGGGGCGGTTGAACGGCCAGCTCGCCCCGCTGCGCAAGGGTATCGATGCGCTGGCCTGGCGCCCCTGGCTGGGGTTCGCCATCGTCATTGCTGCATTCCTGGTCGGTGTGCTTGCCGACCGGGTGGGCAACGCCCAGCGCATCAACGTGCTGGCGCCGCCGGTGCTGCTGTTGCTGACCTGGAATCTGCTGGTCTACCTGTTCCTGTGCACGGCGCCGCTATGGCGCAGCGTGACACGGCGCAGCGCCGATCCCCTGCGTGCGCTGGTGGCTTTTCTGGGTACGACCGGTTGGTTGGCCGCGCGCAAGACCGGGCATGGCGCGCCGGCGGCGCGCTGGCTCGGCGCTGTGGCATCCGAATGGGCGCGCCTGGTAGCGCCGCTGTACCAGGTGCGTGCAGCACGTATCCTGCACCTGGCGGCGGCTGCATTGGCGTCTGGTGTCATTGCAGGTCTTTACCTGCGAGGCCTCGCGTTCGAGTACCGCGCCACCTGGGAGAGCACATTTCTTGAACCCGCGATCGTGCGAGCGCTACTGGCAACCGTGCTTGCGCCAGGGGCCTGGTTCGGCGGCATGTCGGTCCCGGGCCTGGCCCGCATCGAGGCCATGCGAGCGCCCGGATCGGAGAACGCTGGCGCCTGGCTGCACCTGATGGCGTTGACCTTGCTCGTGCAGGTGGCGC
>CAZADK010000345.1:0-5302 GCA_964483855.1 uncultured Rhodoferax sp. | reverse complement strand
GGTGAGGTGTTGTATGTCGGCAAGGCGATCAACCTGAAGAAACGGGTTGCCAGCTACTTCCGCAACAACCATGGCGGCACCCGCATCGGGCATATGGTGGGACGTATCGCCCGCATGCAGACCACGGTGGTGCGATCCGAAGCCGAGGCGCTGCTGCTTGAGAACAACCTGATCAAGACACTGGCGCCGAGATACAACATCCTGTTTCGAGACGACAAGAGTTACCCGTACCTGAAACTCACCGGCAGGGGAAGCACGGCAACGCCACGGGCGGCGCGGGGCGGGCGCGAACCAGCCGCACCAGGCGTTGCCGCGCCAACTGCCACCGCGGCGCCCGCCCCAGCGCTATTCCCCCGAGTGGCCTACTTCAGGGGCGCGGTGGAAAAAAAGCACCGCTACTTCGGGCCCTACCCCAGTGCCTGGGCGGTGAAGGAAAGCATCCTGCTGATCCAGAAGCTGTTTCGGTTGCGCACCTGTGAGGACACGGTGTTCAGCAACCGCACCCGGCCTTGCCTGCTATATCAGATCAAGCGCTGCTCGGCGCCGTGTGTCGGCCACATCGGGGTGCAGGAATACGCCCAGGACGTGGCCGATGCCGAACGTTTCCTCGAAGGCGACGCTGGCGAGGTGCTGGCCGAACTCGAGGCGCGCATGCTGGCGCATGCGCAGAAACTGGAGTTCGAGGCGGCGGCCGAGGTGCGGGACCAGGTCGCAGGTTTGTCCAATGTGTTGCACCAGCAGTCGATGGACAACGTGTCGGACCGGGACGTGGATATCCTGGCGGTCAAGGTCCAGGGCGGCAAGGCCTGCGTGAACCTGGCCATGGTGCGCGGCGGGCGCCACCTGGGTGACCGTGCCTATTTCCCGGTGCATGTCGATGACGCCTCGGTGATGCAGGGTGCCCAGGAAGACGCGACTGACGCTTCGCTGCCACTGGAGAACCAGGTGCTGGAGGCCTTCATCGCACAGCATTACCTGGACGTGGCGATCCCCGGCTCGCTGGTGACCAGCGCACCAGTGCGTCCTGCGCTGCTACGGGTGCTGTCCGAGCAAAGCGGCACGAAAGTGAGCGTGGTGCACCAACCGCGCGAGCAGCGACGTATCTGGCTCGAGATGGCGCAGACCAACGCCGAACTGCAACTGGCCCGGTTGCTGGCCGAGGAGGGCTCGCAACAGGCTCGCACGCTGGCGCTGGCCCAGGCGCTGGACCTGCCGGCTGACGAACTGGACGCTTTTCGCATCGAGTGTTTCGATATCTCGCATACCGCTGGCGAGGCGACACAGGCCTCGTGCGTGGTGTTCCAGCACCACGCGATGCAGTCGGCCGAGTACCGGCGTTACTCCATCGAGGGCATCACACCCGGCGACGACTATGCCGCGATGCGACAAGTCCTGACCCGACGTTATGGCAAGTGGGTCGAGGCCAATCGGTTGGCGCAGGACCAGGGCGAGCCGCTTGCCCGCCGCGCCAGGTTGCCCGACCTGGTGCTGGTCGATGGTGGCAAGGGGCAGGTAGCGATGGCGCGCGAGGTGTTCGAGTCGCTCGGGCTGGACCTGTCGTTGATCGTCGGCGTCGAGAAAGGCGAGGGGCGCCGGGTCGGCCTGGAGGAACTGGTTTTTGCCGACGGGCGTGAGAAGGTTTACCTGGGCAAGGATTCGGCCGCGCTGATGCTGGTGGCGCAGATACGCGACGAGGCACACCGGTTTGCGATCACGGGCATGCGGGCGCGCCGGGCCAGGGTCCGGGTCGGCGGCGGGCAGTTGCAGGAGATTGCAGGCATCGGCCCCAAGCGCAGGGCGCGGCTGCTGCAACGGTTTGGCGGCGTGCGGGGTGTCGGACTGGCCAGCGTGGACGACCTGGCGACGGTGGAAGGCGTTTCGCGCGCCCTGGCAGAGGACATCTACCGCGCACTGCACTGAGGTTGCCAGGCATCGTGCCCGGTGCGGGCTTGTGCCGTGCCACAATTCATCCATGTTCCTGACGATTCCGACCATCATGACCTGGACGCGTATCGTCGCGATTCCGCTGATCGTCGGTATCTTCTACCTGCCGGACACGCTGGTGTCGATGCCGGTCAAGAACCTGACTGCCACGGTGATGTTCGTGGTGTTTGCGGCCACCGACTGGCTCGACGGTTTCCTGGCGCGCAAACTCAATCAGACATCGTCCTTTGGCGCCTTCCTTGATCCGGTTGCAGACAAGTTCCTGGTCTGCGCCTCGTTGCTGGTGCTGGTTCACCTGAACCGGGCCGATGTGTTCGTGGGCCTGATCATCATCGGCCGCGAGATCGCCATTTCGGCGCTGCGCGAGTGGATGGCGCAGATCGGGGCTTCCAAGAGCGTGGCGGTGCACATGATCGGCAAGCTCAAGACGGTAGGGCAGATGGTGGCCATTCCGTTCCTGTTGTACGACGGCGTGTTGTTCGGCTCGATCCACACCGGGCAGTGGGGTCAATGGCTGATCTGGATCGCCGCTGTCCTCACGGTGTTGTCGATGGGTTATTACCTGAAGAAAGCCGTGCCGGAGATCCGGGCCCGGGTGAAATGAAATTGTGCCTGGCAGGCACGGTCTGCCACCGGATATGACGACGAACGATACGCCGACCGACTTTTGGGTGCGCGTGATGCCCCTGGTTTTCGTGCTGATCTGGAGCACCGGATTCATCGTCGCCCGTTATGGCATGCCGCACGGCCCGCCGTTCCATTTTCTGGCGATCCGATTTGCGCTTTCGGTGCTGTGTTTTCTGCCCTGGATCTGGCTGGCCGGTGCCCGCTGGCCTGGCACGCGCGTGCAGTGGCGCCATCTCGCTGTCACCGGGGTACTGATGCATGCGGTTTACCTGGGTGGTGTCTGGGCGGCCGTGAAGGCGGGCATGGGCTCGGGTGTCTCGGCGCTGGTCGTCGGGCTGCAGCCGGTACTCACCGCCATCTGGTTGTCGGCCATGGGAACACGGGTGCATCCGCGCCAGTGGTTCGGCCTTGTGCTTGGCCTGGCCGGCCTGGTGCTTGTGGTCGCCGGCAAGTTCGGATCAGGTAGTAGCGCGCAGGACCATGTCGATCTGGTCAACCTCACCCTCGTCGGCATTGCACTGGTGTCGATCACGGTGGGAACGTTGTACCAAAAGCGGTATGTGGCGCCGTGCGATGTTCCCACCGCCAACGCAATACAACTGGGCGCCGCGTTTCTGGTGACGCTGCCGATGGCCCTGCTCGAGAGCGAATCGATGGTGTGGAATGGCGAGTCGATCGGTGCCATGGCCTGGTCAGTGCTGATGCTGACGCTGGGCGGCAGTTCGCTCTTGTATCTATTGATACAACGCGGCGCGGCAACCTCGGTGACCAGCCTGTTCTATCTGGTGCCGCCAACCGCGGCCGCGATGGCATGGCTGCTGTTCGGTGAGCCGATCACCGAGTTCACCGTGCTGGGCATGGTGACAACGGCGCTCGGTGTGAGTCTGGTGTTGCGCCATCGGGCCTGAACCCGCATTGCGTATCGCGGTGGAAGGCAAGAACGGCGGTCAAGGAGCCGTGTACGTGGATCAACGATGACGAGGAAATACAGCATGGGCAAACGAAAGCGGATAGCGGTGATCGCCGGCGACGGCATCGGCAAGGAAGTGATGCCCGAAGGCATCCGGGTGATGGAGGTGGTGGCAGACAGGTTCGGCATCGACCTGCAGTTCGACCATTTCGATTTCTCCAGCTGGGACTACTACGAGCGGCACGGCTCCATGCTGCCTGACGATTGGAAGGAGCAGATCGGAAACCATGATGCAATCTATTTCGGCGCGGTCGGATGGCCGGACAAGATCGCCGACCATGTGTCGTTGTGGGGGTCGTTGTTGTTGTTCCGGCGTGAGTTCGACCAGTACATCAACCTGCGGCCTGCGCGGTTGATGCCCGGCATCATCGCACCCGTCGTGCGCCGCGACGGCAGCCGGCGTGAGCCGGGAGAGATCGACATGTACATCGTGCGCGAGAACACCGAAGGTGAGTATTCGAGTGTCGGTGGGCGCATGTTTGCCGGCACCGAGCGCGAGATCGTGATGCAGGAGACGGTCATGTCGCGGGTCGGCGTGGACCGGGTGCTGCGTTTTGCATTCGAGCTTGCACGGTCGCGACCCAAGAAGCACCTGACCAGCGCCACCAAATCGAACGGCATTGCGATCACGATGCCGTATTGGGACGAACGCGTCGCATTGATGGCCAAAGAGTATCCGGACGTCACGCTCGACAAGTTCCACATCGACATCCTGACCGCCCATTTCGTGCAGCGTCCCGACTTCTTCGATGTGGTGGTGGCCAGCAATCTGTTCGGCGACATCCTGAGCGATCTGGGGCCGGCCTGCACCGGCACCATCGGCATCGCACCGAGTGCCAACCTGAATCCGACGGGCGCGTTTCCGTCGCTGTTCGAGCCCGTTCATGGTTCGGCGCCCGACATCGCGGGCCAGGGCATCGCCAATCCGATCGGCCAGATCTGGTGTGGCGCAATGATGCTGGACTTTCTCGGCCATCGCGATGCACATGACGCGGTGCTGGCGGCGATCGAGTCGGTCTTGGCGCCCGGCAGCGCTGCGCCACGCACACCGGATATCGGCGGCAAGGCGAGCACGTCCGATCTGGGCCGGGCCATCGCACAGGCACTGGAAGGCTGATTGCCTGCGCATCCGTCGTGATCGGTGTCGAGGCGCTCAGGCAAAACCGAATAGAATTCGCCTCCGCACCGAAGTTAGCCAACCGGCCGGTTGACACGTTCGAAGTCCGTCGCTCTAATCAGCTTTGAAAGTACGGACTCCGACATCTGTGATCCAGACCAATGGTTTCCTGTGCCACCGAGCCCACCACCGGGCCCTCCTCGGACTGTGTGGTGACCAGATTTCCGCGGGGCCAGTTGCATTGCCCCGCTCCCTTTTGAGAGGTTCTTCGTGAACAAGACAGAGTTGATTGAGCATATCGCCAAGCACGCCGACATTTCCAAGGCTGCTGCCACCCGTGCGCTGGAGTCCACCATTGGCGCCGTCAAGACCACGCTGAAAAAAGGCGACTCGGTTTCGCTGGTCGGATTCGGCACTTTCGCCGTGGGCAAGCGCGCTGCACGCACCGGTCGCAATCCGCGTACCGGTGCAGCGATTAAAATCAAGGCTGCCAAGGTTCCGAAGTTCCGCCCAGGCAAGGCATTGAAAGATGCGTTGAACTGAGGCTGTCGATAGCAGTGGGGTTCTTAGCTCAGTTGGTAGAGCGGCGCCCTTACAAGGCGTAGGTCGGCGGTTCGAGCCCGTCAGGACCCACCACAACGGAC
>CAZADK010000344.1:0-5309 GCA_964483855.1 uncultured Rhodoferax sp. | reverse complement strand
GCGTGATGTTCGTGAACAATGAGATCGGCGTGATTCAGGACATTGCGGCAATTGGCGCGGTGTGCCGCTCCAAGGGCGTGATATTCCATGTGGACGCGGCGCAGGCCACGGGCCGGGTGCCGGTCAACCTGGCTGAACTGCCGGTCGACTTGATGAGCCTGACCGCGCACAAGACCTATGGCCCCAAGGGCATCGGTGCCCTGTTTGTGCGCCGTAAGCCGCGGGTGCGGATCGAGGCGCAGATGCATGGTGGTGGTCACGAGCGCGGCATGCGCTCCGGTACGTTGCCAACGCACCAGATTGTCGGCATGGGCGAGGCCTACCGTATTGCCAAGGAAGAGATGGCACAGGAGAACCTGCGCATCCAGGCCCTGCACGATAGACTGGTGGCAGGGTTGCAGGATATCGAGCAGGTCTTCGTCAACGGGCATCCGGATAAACGCGTGCCGCACAACATCAATATCAGCTTCAATTTCGTCGAAGGCGAGTCGCTGATCATGGGTATCAAGGGTCTGGCGGTATCAAGCGGGTCGGCTTGTACATCGGCCAGCCTGGAGCCCAGTTATGTGCTTCGTGCACTGGGCCGCAGTGACGAGCTGGCGCACAGCAGCCTGCGCATGACAATCGGCCGCTACACCACGCAAGAAGAGATTGATTACGCGATCGAGACGATCAAGCGCAATGTCGCCAAGCTGCGTGATCTGAGCCCGCTGTGGGAGATGTACCAGGAGGGTGTCGACATCAGCAGCATCCAGTGGGCAGCGCACTGATTTTTTTCCAGTTTGACACAGTGAGGTAACACCATGGCATATTCCGAAAAAGTTGTAGACCACTATGAAAATCCGCGTAATGTCGGCTCGTTCGACAAGGGCGACGAGGCGGTAGGCACCGGCATGGTAGGCGCGCCCGCCTGTGGCGACGTGATGAAGCTGCAGATCAAGGTCAATGCGCAGACCGGCGTGATTGAAGACGCGCGTTTCAAGACCTACGGCTGCGGCTCGGCCATCGCGTCGTCGTCACTGGTGACCGAATGGGTCAAGGGCAAGACGCTGGAGCAGGCCGCTGCGCTGAAGAACAGCCAGATCGCCGAGGAGTTGGCGCTGCCACCGGTGAAGATCCATTGTTCGATCCTGGCTGAAGACGCCATCAAGGCGGCGGTGGACGACTACAAAAAGAAGCACTCGCACTGACATGAAACTGCCCCCACGCTCACTGCGATTGCTGCCCCCTCGGGGAACCACGACCACGTTCCGAACGACCAGGCGTTACTGACATGGGTGTTTCACTGTCAGCTGCCGCGGCGCGGCACGTCAACCGTTACCTTTCCATGCGCGGCAAAGGGGTTGGCGTGCGCCTGGGCGTCAAGACCACTGGTTGTTCCGGCCTTGCCTACACCTTGGAGTATGTGGACGCGTTGGCCGACGAGGATGTCGTGTTCGAGGAGCATGGCGTCAAGGTGCTGGTCGATCCCAAGAGCATGGCCTACATTGATGGGACCCAGCTCGACTATGTGCGCGAAGGCCTTAACGAAGGGTTCCGGTTCAACAACCCCAACGAACGCGACAAGTGTGGATGCGGCGAGTCGTTCCGGGTTTAACGCGTCGATGCCCATCCGAAACGGTGCCTCGCCATGTCTGAGGCACAGCTAACGCTGGCGGCCAGCGACTTCGAACTGTTTGGCGTTCCAAAGCGTTTTGCGCAAAACCGTGACGCGATCGACGCGCGCTGGAAGGAACTGCAACGGGAAGCCCATCCAGACCGCTTTGCGGCGCAGGATGCAGCCACGCAACGCCGCGCCATGCAGTGGTCGGTGCGTATCAACGAAGCGTACCAGCGCCTGAAAGATCCGCTCAAACGAGCAGCCTACCTGTGCGAACTGGCGGGCTCGCCGGTCAATGCGCACGACAATACGGCCATGCCGGCGGCATTCCTGATGCAGCAGATGGCCTGGCGAGAGGCTCTCGACGAGGCTGACGACGAGGATCAGGTGCAGGCCTTGCTGGACGAAGTGATGCTCAGCCGCCGGGCTACTTTGGCGCGATGCGAGCGATGGCTCGATGAGGTCGGCGATGCCGCGCAGGCCGTCGGCGAGGTGCGTGCGCTGATGTTCATCGAACGTTTTTGCGCCGATATCGACACGCGATTTGAAACTTTGCAGTCGCAACCCGTTGTGCAGGCCCCTGGCCGCGGTGCTTCGGGCGGCGATTGATGCGGGGCCTGGGCCCCTGGCGATTCATGGCTTTATTGCAGATATCCGAACCTGGTCAGTCCCCGAACCCGCATGAGCGAAGGGTTGCGGTAGGCATCGACCTGGGCACGACGCATTCGCTCGTGGCGGCCGTGCGCAGCGGCACGGCCGAATGCCTGCCCGACGAGGATGGCAGGGTCATCCTGCCGTCAGTGGTGCGTTACCTGGCCGGGGGCCGGCGTGAAATCGGCGCTTCCGCCCTTGACGCGATGCAGGGAGATCCACAGAACACGATTGCATCCGTCAAGCGTTTCATGGGCCGCAACCTCAAGGATGTGGTCGATAACGCACGCCTGCCGTATCGCTTCATCGACAAGCCTGGCATGCTGGCGATCGACACGGCGGGCGGGGAGAAGTCTCCGGTCGAGATCAGCGCCGATATTTTGGCCGCACTGCGCTACCGGGCCGAGGACAGCCTGGGGGACGATCTGGTAGGTGCCGTGATCACCGTGCCGGCGTATTTCGACGATGCGCAGCGCCAGGCGACCAAGGATGCAGCCCGGCTGGCCGGTCTGCATGTTCTGCGCCTGATCAACGAGCCCACGGCCGCAGCCATCGCTTATGGCCTGGACAACGCCAGCGAAGGCGTTTACGCCATCTACGATCTGGGTGGCGGCACCTTCGACATCTCCATTTTGCGCCTGACCCGAGGCGTATTCGAAGTCATCGCCACCGGTGGCGACTCGGCGCTGGGTGGCGACGACTACGACCGCGCATTGGCAGCCATGGTGCAGCACATACACGGCGACCTGGCGGTTGCGTCGGCCGCGGACAAGACGGCGATGGCCCGCGCCGCGCGCACCTGCAAGGAGCAGTTGACGGTCAGCACCAGCGCCGTCTTCGCTGCGCAACTACAGGCTGGCTCGGTAGAGATCGACGTCACCCGTGAACAGTTCGTGGACGCGACCCGCCACCTGACCGATCGCACCATCACCGCGGCGCGCAAGGTGCTGCGCGACGCACGCTTGACGATCGCCGATGTCATGGGTGTGGTCATGGTGGGAGGCTCGACCCGCATGCCGCAAGTGCAGGCCGCCGCGGCTGCACTGTTTGGCCGCGAGCCGTTGAACAACCTGAACCCGGATGAGGTGGTGGCACTGGGTGCGGCGATCCAGGCCAACCAGCTGGCAGGTAACAGCCCGCAGGGCGACGATCTGCTGCTGCTCGACGTCATCCCGCTGTCGCTTGGCATCGAGACCATGGGTGGCCTGGTCGAGCGTATCGTGCCACGCAACCAGACCATCCCCACCGCGATGGCGCAGGACTTCACGACCTTCAAGGACGGCCAGACCGCACTCGCGCTGCATGTGGTGCAGGGCGAGCGCGACATGGTCGCCGATTGCCGCAGCCTGGCCCGATTCGAGTTGCGCGGTATTCCACCGATGTCGGCCGGAGCAGCCCGTATTCGCGTGACCTTCACCGTCGATGCTGACGGTTTGCTCCGTGTCGCCGCGCGGGAATTGAACAGCGGCGTCGAGACCAGCATCGATGTCAAACCCAGTTATGGCCTGGATGACGACGCCATTGCCAAGATGCTCAAGGAAAGTTTCTCCACTGCGCAATCGGACATGCGTGCCCGAGCCGTGGCCGAGTCCAGGCTCGATGCCGAACGCATGTTGCTGGCGACCCAGTCCGCGCTGGACGCCGATGCCGATCTGCTCGATCCGGCCGAACGTACGGGCATTGACGCTTTGGTCGAGGCGCTCAAGGCCGTGCGCGAGTCGGACGAACCGGCGCGCGTTGAAGCCGCCACCAAGGCGCTGGCAGACGGGACTGAAGCCTTTGCCGCCAGGCGCATGAATCGCGGAATCCAGAAAGCCCTGTCGGGCAAGAACATCGCGACGGTGTGAGCCGTCACGCGCCAGAGCCATCCATGCCTATCATCAAGATCCTGCCCCACGCCGAATATTGTCCGAACGGGGTAGAGGTATCCGCGCCGGCCGGCACCTCCATCTGCGAGGCACTGCTCGACAACAACATCGACATCGAGCATGCCTGTGACCTTAGCTGCGCCTGCACCACTTGCCACGTGGTGGTGCGCGAGGGTTTCGGTTCGCTCAACGAACTCGACGAAAACGAGGAAGACCTGCTCGACCGTGCCTGGGGCCTGGAGCCGAACTCCCGGCTGAGCTGCCAGGCGATCCTGGCGCAGAGCGACCTGGTGGTGGAGATTCCGCGGTATTCCATCAACCACGCCAAGGAAAATCACTGACGAAGGTGTGGCCATGCGACAAATCTTCCTGGACACCGAAACCACCGGCCTGTCGCCCGAGACGGGCGACCGCATCATCGAAATCGGTTGTGTCGAACTGCTGCACCGCAAGCTGACTGGCAATAACCTGCATTTCTACCTGAACCCGGGTCGCGACAGCCACGCGGATGCCTTGCGCATCCATGGCATCAGCAACGAGTTCCTGCGCGACAAGCCGCTGTTCTCCACCGTTGCCGACGAACTGCTGGCTTACCTGTCGGGGGCCGAAATCATCATCCACAACGCGCCGTTCGACGTGGCGTTCCTCAACAAGGAACTGGAGCTGCTCGGTCGCGGTCCGTTTCCGCCGTGCGTCGGGAGCATCACCGACAGCCTGGTGATGGCCAAGGAGCTGTTTCCTGGCAAACGCAATTCACTGGACATGTTGTGCGACCGGCTGGAAGTGGACAACTCCGGCCGAACCCTGCACGGCGCCCTGCTTGACGCCGAGTTGCTGGCCGACGTCTACATCAACATGACGCGCGGGCAGGAAGCCCTGCTGATCGATGCCGATACCGGACATGCCGATAGCGACAGCGCCGTGGTGGTCAACCTGTCACGCTTCGACTTGCCGGTGCTGGTGGCCAGCGAGGCCGAGCGCGCCGCCCACGACCAGTTGCTGAAGGACCTCGACAAGGCCAGTGGCGGCAAGACCGTCTGGCTCCGTGAGCAGCAGGAAAAGCCGGCCGACGCTGTGGCATAATTTCCGGCTGTTCCGGAGACGGCAACAGGGCGGTTAGCTCAGGGGTAGAGCACAGCATTCACACTGCTGGGGTCCCAGGTTCGAAACCTGGACCGCCCACCAGCGTA
>CAZADK010000343.1:0-5320 GCA_964483855.1 uncultured Rhodoferax sp. | reverse complement strand
GCTGCGTTGTTGAGCAGCGCAATGCGAACCGCCGACTCGGCCGTAACCGGTTCCTTGAGCAGGTCGGCCACCACCGCAGGCGCATCCTTGGACTTGTCACCGGTGGACAGGCGGGCGTCGACAGGGCCGGTCTTGCCCGCCACCAGAACCTGCACATCGGACAGGCCAGCATCCGGCGACAGCGACGCGCATCCGCCCAACACGACAACGGCAACTGCGGCAAACGTCATGCGCAGTCGGCGCGCTGGGCCACTCTGCAAATGTTTCTGGTGCTTCATGGCTTTGCGGCTCCCGGGTTGGCAGACGCACCGGCTGGCGCTGGCTGCTTTGCCGCCTGCGCCTTGGTCTGGGCAGCCTCCCATTTGAGGATATCCATATGACCGCGAAGGTTTTGGCCCACCTCGGCGTTGGCGGCCCGCCAATCCAGGCTTTCGGTTTCAACGCCTTTGGGGGTGTCGGCAAAAACCGACCGGTACAACACGGCCGGTATGGATCCTGCCGGATCGGTGGCGCTTGTCTGCGCGATGGTGGCGAGGGGCAGGCACAGCAGCGCTGCGCCAAGGTGACGAAGTTTTTTCAAGTTGGGCTCCAGAACAGCAAGACATTGGTCGAAAGACCACATTTGAGCAGCCCGCGACCCGATTTCGGGGTACCGCGGACGCACCTCGGCCGGGGAGTCAGTAAATAGGTGGCTTCAGCAGCAGCGCGCGTTCGGCGCTGGCAAATAATTGCAACGCCACCCGAGGCGACATGGGGCTGACTTGCGTGGTCGCCAACAAGTCTGCCGGTTGCAGCAAGGCAACCGTGTGACAGGTCTGGCACGTGGCGCAGGCTCCGCAGTGTGCGGCATCCATTTCATCGCCGGTGTCGTGCGCACCCGAATGCCCGCCACAATCGTCGGCGCCCGCCGACGCGATGAAGCTCAAATGCGTGTGTGCAGCCTGTACATCGCCCACGGCATGCTGCATCGCAACAGCGACAGGCACCTGCTGGCTTGGCAGCGCCATCTGCACCGCCATGGCGTCACCAACCCAACCGCGCAGGGGCAGCAGCAGGATCAGCAACACGAAAAACCAGCGGCGCATGGGTTAATGATAACTGGGCGTCCAGAAGGTTCCACGCTTGCGGCAGACAAAGCCCCCAGTCAAAGGCGCACTACTTGCCCGAAGGGGACCCTGCAATGGGCAACCCGGGCCCGCTGGGTCGACGGTCAGCCCAGTTGCCTCAAGAGGTGGCGTCTGCGACACCCGACGTTCGGTGCCGCACAGACGAACCCAGTATCGTGAGTTAGGCTCTGGAGTAATGCCCTCGCCGTGATTGCCTTCGTCTTTCTCGTCAACATCGCGGGAAATCGCCCGGCCGGTCTTTTGTCGCTGGTCATGGCGGCGCTGGAGACCGCTGGCATTGCGATATTGGGCATCGCAGCGCCTTGGTCGAGTGGCTTTCAATTCGCGGCTGCCTCGCAGGCCGATCAGAGCTGCACCACCATGCCCCCGCATGGCATTTTCTCGAAGTTCCAGGCATCCCACACAAAAGGTACATCATGAGCACCACACTGATAGTCATTCTGGTCGTCATCGCGCTGGCGGCCTTTTTGCTGATCGCGATTTTCAACAAGCTGGTCATGCTGAGAAATCGGTACCAGAACGCCTTTGCCCAGATTGAAGTGCAACTCAAGCGTCGTTATGACCTGATTCCCAATTTGGTCGAGACTGCCAAGGGATACATCAAACATGAACGGGAAACGCTGGAGGCAGTCGTCAATGCGCGCAACGAGGCGTCGGGCATGTTGTCCAGCGCTGCGGCGGCGCCCGGTGATGCCGCCGCGATGAAAGGTCTGGTCGGCGCCGAAGGAAGGCTGTCTGGCGCCCTGATGAACCTGAGGGTGGTGATGGAGGCCTATCCGGACCTCAAGGCCAACCAGAACATGATGCAACTGAGCGAGGAACTCACCTCCACGGAGAACAAGGTATCGTTCTCGCGCCAGGCATTCAATGACCAGGTGATGGCCTACAACACCTACAAGCAGTCGTTCCCACCCGTAGTGTTCGCGCCCATGTTTGGCCACGCACAGGACGCGGCGTTGCTGGAGTTTGCAGACAGCGTTGCGATTCAGGCGGCGCCGAAAGTGTCGTTTTGACCGCAGTGGATAGTCTGGTGGGCGATCAATGAACTTTTTCGAATCTCAGGAACGCGCGCGCAAGCACACGACGTTGCTGATCGTGTTGTTCGGTGTCGCGGTGATCGCATTGATCGCCATGGCCAATCTGTTGATCCTGCTGGTGTTCGGTATTGTCAACAGCCAGCAAATGCGTGACGGTCAATCCTTTGTCGCCCAGATGGACTGGAAGCTGGTCGCCACCGTGGGCGCAGGGGTCAGTGTGGTGGTGCTGGTCGGCAGCCTTTACAAGATGATGGCCCTGTCTGCGGGTGGCAAGGTTGTTGCCGAGTCGCTGGGTGGGCAGCTGATTGCCCGCAATACCGAGGAGCCCAATCAGCGCAAGTTGCTCAACGTCGTGGATGAAATGGCCATAGCGTCAGGAACACCGGCGCCTCCGGTGTATCTGCTGGCCAACGAGCCTGGCATCAATGCCTTCGCAGCGGGATTCTCGCCGCGGGACGCGGTACTCGGAATTACCCAGGGGGCGATCGAGCAGCTTAGCCGCGATCAGCTACAGGGCGTCATTGCCCATGAGTTCAGTCACATATTCAATGGTGACATGCGGCTCGATATGCGCTTGATGGGTGCCTTGAACGGAATCCTGATTCTCGGCATTCTTGGCTACTACCTGATGTATTCGGCATCGTTCTCGGGGCGCCGGCGCGGTAACGACAATAGTGGTGCCGCGATACTGGCGCTGGCGGTCGGGCTGATGGTGATCGGATTTGCCGGTACATTTTTCGGCGGACTGATCAAGGCCGCTGTCAACCGGCAAAGGGAATACCTGGCTGACGCGTCAGCAGTCCAGTTCACCCGCAACCCGGATGGAATCGCGGGTGCATTGAAGAGGATCGGCGCTCTGAAGTCTGGCTCCATCGTGCGCAACCCGGGCGCGCCTGAAGTCAGCCATGCGTTTTTCGCGCAGGGCGTCTCAGGCTTCACACAGTGGCTGTCGTCCACGCATCCACCGCTGGCCAGTCGCATCAAGCGGATCGATCCGCAGTGGGATGGCAAGTTCGATGTTTCAGAGCCGCCACCACCCGTTGAAAGCCAACCGCCAGTCGATGGCACATCAGCCATGCGACGCACCGACATGGTCCGAAACATGGCCGTTGTTGCGGCACAAGTCGCGGCGGCCGACGCAGCCGCCGTGACGAATCGAATCGGTCAACCGACCCAGGAGTCGGTTCAGCTCGCCCGCTCGTTGTTGTCTGACATGCCCGCGGCGATTCGCGACGCAGCGCGTGAACCCTATGGCGCCCGGGCCGTGATCTATGGTCTGCTGCTCGACACGGGGGCGGGGCAGCGCGAACAACAACTCGCGCTGCTGCAAGACCGCGCCGACAAGGAGGTATACGCGTTGACGATCAGTTTCATGCCACGGATGGATGCGCTGGATTTGCGATTTCGGCTGCCGATCATCGACATCGCGATTCCGGCGCTCAAGCAGTTGTCACACAGCCAGTACCTGCCGTTCCAGGAAAATCTGGCGGCGTTGATCGACATGGACTCCAAGGTTGACCTGTTCGAATGGTCATTGCAGAAGATTTTGTCAAGGCATCTGGACGGGCACTTTCACACACCATTGCCGGCTGTGGCGCGAATCCAGGATCCCGGAAAACTCACGCGGGAAACAGGATTAGTCTTGTCGGTGCTGGCGCATGCCGGTGCGATAGACCAGAGCAGTGCCCAGCGTGCATTCGATGCTTCTTCCCGCATGTTGGCTTCAACGGGACTGACGTTACTGGCGAAAGACCAGATCAGGATTGCGGATCTGAATCGGGCCTTTGGTACGCTGGACTCGTTGGCACCCGCGGCCAAAGTGCGCCTGCTGACAGCCTGTGTCGTCAGCACATGGCACGATCAGAAAGCCACCCCGGTCGAAGTGGAGCTGTTGCGCGCATTCGCCAGTGTGCTGGATTGCCCCATGCCCCCGGGAGTGGCACCAGGCGGTCGGCGTGCCGCCTGATGGGCCGCATGCAGCGGGCATGGGTGGATTGACCGAGTCTTGCAAGGAGATGGTGCAGGCGCGCTTGAGTTCAGGCTTGGTTGTCGTTGATCAATTTGCCGCTTGTGGCCAATGCTTGTGTTGATCATCGATCCAGAAAGTATGTGCATGGCGGATGCCAAGGTCGGTAGGGATGCCACAGGGGCCATGGGCTTGTCCTGAGTCCTGAGTTGCGTGTTCATGCTCGATGACATCCGGGTCATGCACGGGCCAGACGGCAATGGCCAGCGCGGTTGCAAACAGGGCTGCCAGAGCCAGAACCACAAATGTGGCGGGCATTCCCCAACCTGCGCCCATCCATCCTGCCAGTGGATAGAAAACCAGCCAACACGCATGCGACAACGCGAACTGCGCTGCAAAAAGCGCTGGGCGATCTGCCGGATGCGATGATCGCCTCAGTAATCGCCCGGACGGCGTTTGGGCAGTGGCGTATGCCAGACCTGCCACAAACCATAAACCCAGCAGACCGCGATAGTCCAGCCCCGCAGCGCCAAGCAACAGCAACACCACCAGCGCGGCAATGCCCGTGAGCATCACCGTTCGGTCCTGCCATCGTTCCAGCATCTTGGGCAGCGCGAGCGCCGCCAGCATCGAGCCTGCGCCAAACGCAGCAAGCGCCGCCGCGACGGCGCTTTGTGTCAGGCCAAATCCCGATTGCACCATCACGACGGTGTTGACAAAAACCATGGCGCCCGCTGCCGCCACCGCTGCGTTGACCGCCAAAAGCCCGCGCAATCGGGGAGTGGCCAGGTAGATGCGCATGCCGCGTACCGTGCGCTCGTAGATGCTCCGGCGCAGCTGCGGCGCACTGGGCGGCAGCACGACGAGCACCACCAGCAGGGCGGAGGCAAGAAATCCAAACACGGTACCAGCGAAGAGATCATGGAAACTGACGACCGTCAGCAGCGCTGCCGCCAGCATCGGACTGACCAGGCTTTCCATGTCATAGGCCAGGCGCGACAGGGACAACGCCCGGGTGTAGTCCTTCTCATCGGTCAGCACGTCGGGGATCGTCGCCTGGAAGGTTGGTGTGAATGCGGCCGAGGCAGCCTGCAGCAGGAAGATGAGCACGTAGACATGCCAGACCTGCGCTACAAATGGCAGCGCCAGGGCCACCGCGGCGCGAACCAGATCCAGGCTCACCAGCAACG
>CAZADK010000342.1:0-5325 GCA_964483855.1 uncultured Rhodoferax sp. | reverse complement strand
CTGACCGTGACCCGTGAAGCGATTGATCGTTACCTGATCGTCACCGCCGCCGCAACCCACACCCGCGACCTGGCCTGGCTGCAGCGCCAGGTGCCGGCAGACGCTCGCGCGGTGGTCGTCGACGTCAGCTCGGGTATGGCGGTGCTCAGCGTGATGGGGCCGCGATCGCGCGAACTGTTGTCGCGCCTGACCGACGCCGACCTGTCCAACGAGGCCTTTGCGTTCGGCAGTTCGCAGGTGATCGACCTGGCCTATGCACGGGTGCGTGCGAGTCGCATCACCTATGTCGGCGAGCTGGGCTGGGAGTTGTACATACCGACCGAGTTTGCACCAGGGGTGTTCGACGCGCTGATGGCCGAGGGCGAGCCCCTGGGTCTGATGCTGGCCGGATACCACGCGCTCAATGCGCTGCGCATGGAGAAGGGCTACCGCCACTGGGGCCACGACATCGGCGACGAGGATACGCCGCTGCAGGCCGGGCTGGGTTTTGCAGTGGCCTGGTCCAAACCCGGCGGCTTCATCGGGCGCGAGGCCCTGCTCGAACAAAAGGCGCAGGGCGTTTCGCGCCGGCTGGTCCAGTTCGCGCTGCAGGACCCGACGCCGCTGCTGTACCACAACGAACCGATCCTGCGGGGCGGCGCCATCGTCGGACGGATCACCTCGGGCATGTTCGGCCACACCCTGGGGCGTTCGCTCGGCATGGGTTATGTGCGTGTGCCCGAAAGTGTCCAGGGTGCCGACGCCGTGCTGCAAGGCCACTACGAGATCGAGGTGGCGGGCGTGCGGCATCGGGCGGATCCGTCGCTGCAACCCTGGTTTGACCCGCGCAGCCTGCGCGTCAAGGATGCCGCAGCGCCTGCCGCGCAAACGGCGGCGCAAGGGTAGGCGGGCCATGGCAATCCAGTCCCTGCTCAACCAGGTGCCCGAGCTGGCCGGCGACGCCGACAGCGCACCGACCGAACGCGACCCCGAAGCCGCGATCGGCGAGCAGCTGCGCGAATTGCGCCAGGTCAAGGGACTCACGCTGCGCGAGGTGGCCGACAAGGCCGGCATATCGGTGAGTTACCTGAGCCAGCTCGAACGCAACCAGTCGCGCCTGCCGATCGGCGTGCTCAAGAAGATCGGCGACGCGCTCGGCGTGCACATGAACTGGTTCTTCCAGGGGCAGGCGCAGGGCGATCCGACCGAAAGCGACATCGTCGTGCGCGCCGGCAAGCGCCGCCGCATGTCGTTCACCGGCCTGGGTATTTCAGAGGAACTGCTGTCACCCAACCTCGGCGGCCCGCTCGAATTGTTGCTCAGCACGATCGCACCAGGAGCCGACAGCGAAGACTACTCGCACGACGGCGCGGAGGCCGGTTTCGTGTTGTCGGGCACACTCGACCTGTGGGTGTCGGGGCGCCACTTGCGCCTGAACGAAGGCGACAGCTTCTCGTTCAGGAGCTCCGAGGTCCACCGCTGCGCCAATTCCGGAGCAGTCCCGACGCGGGTGTTGTGGGTCATCACGCCACCGCACTATTGACGCGACGCCGCCGAGCGCGTCCTGCCGCGATCAGGCCGTCAGTGGCGTCGGCTCCTTCAGCACCCGCGGATCGAACGCCGGGCGGCTGAACACCTCGCGCAACATCGGTTCGAAATACGACAACGGCTTGGTCGGGTAGTCGGGGTCGAACGCCGACTGGTCGAAGCGCTCGCAGAACCGCATGCAGGGCACGTACCAGGGATGGTTGCGCCAGACCAGGTGGCCGTTCGGGTCGCGCCCGTAGTGGTGCGCGTAATACTGCATCTGGAACAAGCCGTGCATCTCGAGGATCCAGGTCACCTCGGCGCGCACATAAGGCCGGATGATGGCGGCGGCCAGTTGCGAGTGGTTCTCGGGGGCCAGTTCGTCGCCCAGATCGTGCACCACCGCGGCAACGATGATCTCGATGTCCTCGCCATCGGCCTCGGCGCGGGTGGCGCTTTGCAGCGAGTGCATGAGCCGGCTGACCTTGTACCCCTCGATCGAGCTGTCGAGCCGCCTGAGCGCATCCAGCAGACGATCGGGCAAGGTGCGGATGTACTGGGCCTCGAGCTTGTGCAGGAACTGGTATTCCTCTTTCGTGCCATGCTTCATCTCGATGAAGTCGACGGTTTCCATGGATCGGTACTCCTGTTGCTGGTTGGTATCGTGTCAAGCGGCGGCAGCGGCGGCAGCGGCGCCGAGGCGACGGCCCAAAACGCGGTACAGGCTGCGCGGGTTGTCCCGGTCAATATAGCAGCCCTGCAGTTGGCGATGGCCTTCGCTCGGATCGAACGATGTGCGGCCGTGCAGGACCCGGTTGTTGTCGAACATCATCAGCTGGCCCGGCTCGAGCCGGAAGCGCAACTCGTATTGCGGATCCGACAGCAACATGCCGAAACGTCTGCGCGCGCGGTGATAGGCCCGCGTGTCCGCGTCGGACATCAACGCAATGTCGTCCAACCGAGGGCTGTAGAACACGCCCATCATCGCGCCCTTGCCGGTGAGTTCGATCATGGGCTGCACCGCAACCTGCCAGGTGTCGGCGTCGCGGTATTCAAACCGCACCGGTACGCTGGCCAGCAGCGCGAAACCCTGCGGGTCTTCGTGCTGCAGTTGCCGCGCCACCGCCAGGCTGTCGACCAGCGTCGACAGGCCGCCCGCGGTCTCGTTCTGCAGGCAATGCAGCAGCTGGATACCCGGCACCGGGTTGCGGTAGGGGTTGTCGGTGTGTGGCCCCAGCGCCACCGGCCGATAGGCCAGGTCGTTCGAGTCCGGCCGCGAATAGACTTCGAAGAAGGCGCCGAAATTGGTCTCGCGCACGAAGCCGAAACGGCGCGCGATCGACAGGATGGAATCGGGCCGCGTCGGTGTGCCGTGGATCAGCAAGAAGCCACGCTCGATGTAGTCCTTGAGCGCGCGGTACAGCACCGCATCGTCGGCCAGCGCGTCCCAGTCGTAACGCGGCGGCGGCGAAAGGTCGGCTTTCCACGGCACGGGCGGTGGGCAGCCCTCGTCCAGCACCGCGCCGGCGATCAGCTCGGACGGGTCGAAATATCCGCAAAAGCCATCGCTGAACGCCAGTTGCAGGCCGTTTGCGTCGAGCCGCGCATCGACCAGCGACAGATCGTCGGGCAACAGGTGCGGGTTCATCAACCGCTGGCCGGTGACCGCATCGCGCTGGCTCGGATCGGGGCTGCGCGCGCGCAGCCACAAGGCCGGCAACAGCGTGTCCACGTCACCATGACACAGCAGCACCTGCGTGGCCGCGCCCTGCCCCTGGACATGGATGCGGGGACCGCGGGGCACGCTCCAGACCGCATCCGGGGTCGGCGGCAGGATGCCCTGCGCGACACGAATCTCGGCCAGCGTGTGCTGCTGCGCCTGCACCGGAACCACCGGCTCGGCCCGCGCGCCCAGCGCGACCGGGTGTGTGATGTCGAGGGGCCGAAGGCTGCTGCCCTTGTTGATGATGCTCGTGTCAGGCATGGCCTGTTTTTCTCCCGATGAACCCGCGGGCGGGAATCGCCTGCGCAGCGCTGCGCGAGTGTCCGTGTTTCGCAGGTGGAACTCAAACGAGCAAAGTTGCGGAGGCGCATTAGCAATACTAATGGGTCGCCAATGGCTGCCGGCCACCAACGGCAACTTTCCCTTGACCCCGACAGGGCCAACGCGTCCAGGACCCACTAGACTGCGATGCGCGTCCCCACCTTCAGTTCAACCTACCAACAACAGTCGACCGCTTGATTTGCGCTGGCAACGCAGATGAACACGGACAATTTTGGCCACGACGAGACTCACCCATGGGGTGAGTGCGCTATGCACCCGGGCGCATTCAACCGCCGTTTGCAGGTTCAAAGGACCATGACCCCAGCCACGCCAGAGCCCAGCACGCGACCCACGAAATTCGAGGTCATCGCCGACGACCTGGCGCATGCCATCGTCAGCGGCCAGTACGCGCCCGGCGAGAAACTACCGCCGCACCGCGTGATGGCCAAGCGCCTGGGCGTGACCGCCGGCACGGTGAGCCGGGCTTACGCGAACCTGGAGCGGCGCGCGTTGGCGCAGGCGCGGGTCGGTGATGGCACCTATGTGCGCAACCTTGACCACGGACAGCACCGAGCCACCCAGCCGGCGGCGGCGATGCTGATCGATCTGGCACACAACGTCGCGATCGCCACCGATGAAGGCCGGGCGCTGCGGCAAACCCTGGCCGAACTCGCCCGCCCGGGCGGTTCGGCAATTACCGGCCTGCTGCAATACCAGCCCGAGGCCGGCATGGCGCACCATCGCGCCGCCGGTGCCCGCTGGTTGCACCAGCAGTTCGATATGCCGGGCAAGGCCGCACGGGTCATGGTGACACACGGCGCGCAACATGCACTGGCGGCTGTGTTGCGCACGGTGGCGCGCGCGGGTGACACCATCCTGACCGAGTCGCTGAGTTACTCCGGCATGGTGGAGCTGGCGCGCTCGCTGCGGCTGCAGGTCATCGGCCTGGAGATGGACCGCGAAGGTTTGCTGCCGCACGCGCTGGAGCACGCGGCACGCACCTACGGCAGCAAGATGCTGTTCTGCACCCCGAGCCTGCACAACCCGACGACGGCGACGATGTCGCTGGCGCGGCGCAAGGCGATCGCGACGGTGCTCGAGCGCCACAAGATGCTGCTGATGGAAGACGTGGTGCATGCCGCGGCGATGGCCGAGCCGCTGCCGGCCATCGCCAGCATGTTGCCCGGGCAGTCGTTCCTGCTGTCGAGCTTCAGCAAGGTGATGGCGCCGGGGCTGCGGGTGGGTTTCCTCGAGGCCTCCGCGACCTGGCTGGACAAGGTGGCCGCCAGCATCCGGGCCGACTGCTGGATGGTCGCTCCGCTGATGCCCGAGATCGTCACCCGCTGGCTCGATTCGGGGCTGGCCGAGCAACTCGTCGCACTCCAGCGCCAGGCCATCCACGAGCGGTTACGGCTGGCCGTGCGTTGCCTGCAGGGTCTGGAGTTTCGATCGGCACCCGACCTGCCGCACCTTTACTTGCCGCTGCCCGAGCCGTGGACCATGCCGACCTTCACCGCCGCGTTACGCCAGGGGGGTGTGCAGGTGCGCACGATGGACCACTTTGCGGCCGGTCGCGGCAAGCTGCCATCGGCGGTGCGGGTCAGCCTGAATGCCGCCGCATCGGCCGATCAATTGCAGGCGGGCCTGCAAGTGCTGGCGCGGTTGTTGCACTGCGCCAGGACTGTCGCAGCGTAGGGCCGGGTTCCCTTGCGGGCCCGGGCGGGCACGTACGTGCGATACCACCAGCGTCAGCGCCCCGGCCCGCAGGGCAAGAC
>CAZADK010000341.1:0-5337 GCA_964483855.1 uncultured Rhodoferax sp. | reverse complement strand
TGCTCCGGCGCATCGGATACGAACTGCGCCAGCAGGGCACTGAAGTTGTGGCTGCCGTCCTTGGCACGATCGATGCGCGGCATCGGCGCCAAAAGACGGCTGTCGGCGATCGTCCAGGCGCGATCGGTGATGCTGCGCCACTCCAGGTCGACCATCAGGTTGTCAAAGCCCAGCATGGGCGCGCCGGACCTGTCAGTCAGCGACACGCGGTCGACTTCCAGGCGCAGGCGCAACGGGTCGAAGCGCAGGTCGCCTACCTGCAACACATAACCGCCGGCGGCAATCTGTTTCCCCAGTTGCCAACGCAACACCGCGGGCAACACGAAAAAACCGACCAGCAGATAGGCCGACACCAGCCCCACGACCGTGATCGACGGAACGCTGGTGAGGAGC
Organism: uncultured Rhodoferax sp.; assembly: GCA_964483855.1. GTDB lineage: Bacteria > Pseudomonadota > Gammaproteobacteria > Burkholderiales > Burkholderiaceae_C > CAISIP01. The sequence goes on along the minus strand of CAZADK010000341.1, from coordinate 4,944 downwards.
TTGCGCAGGCGCTGGAACATGCTGGCAGGTGGGGAACAGGCCGGGAGCCGACCTGCACACCCGAGGCAGACGCGGGCCCCATCACTGGATGGTCACTGCGGGGCCGACACGTTCATGCTGGTGCGCAGCTTGCGACCGGCAGCACCGGTCGTGGCGGCACCGGCCGCGGGGGCACCGGCGACACCGGCTCCGGCACGGTTTGGGGCTGCGGCGTTGCGGGCCCTTGGCGGCTCCGTGCGCGGGGGCACTGGTAAGCGGGGCTCGCGCACCGGAATTTCGGGTGGCGAAGTTGTTGGCTCGATCTCGCGCACGGGCGGCAACGCCGTGTCGGCGCCGATACCGAAGTGCATTGGTATACCTGCGGTCTGCGACTTGCGGTGCGAGCACCTTGGGAGCGGCCTGGCGAGCCAGAGATCGGTGATATCGGGCCGATGTCGCCATTTTTTTTTGCCAGCAGGGCGTGACCCCCTGGCGTCTTCAGTTTTTGCCATTGCTGCATGTGGAATCTCATTTTGATGTTGCGTGCCATCGGCTTCGCGGAGAAACACCGGGCGCACCGCTTCAGTCTGCCGATTGCAGCCAAGCATGGATGTAGGACAACGGAGCGCCGCGCCGTCGGCATATCTTGGCAATCAGGCGTCACCTGGAACTTCGACCGGCGCACGCCGTCGCATCAGGACAGGCTCCGCGCAATGGCGGCGCCACTGCACGAGGAGATCCTGCCGCATGGCACCCCTACCCACGCCCACGCCGATCCCGCCCGCGCCCAATGAGCGCAAGCCACCATCGGCGCCGCCGAAGATCCAAGATCCACAGCCGCATCCGCGGCAGCCGCCGGTATCCGACCCGCCAGCCACGCCAGGGATGCCGGTGCCAATAAAGGAGCCGCCAGTCGGAGACTGACCCTTCGACGCCGGTCGTGGCCGCCACTTGCCCCTGCCGGCGGCGCCGTGCACGTAAAACGGCGAAGGTGCGCTGGCGTACAGTCACGCCCGTGAATCGGGCGCACACTGGTGGTCCATGCCTTTGCCGCGACGCCATTGGAGTTCTGCCTTGCCACAACACCACAACCTGCTCGTCGCCGCCCTGCCGCGCGCCGACCGCACCCGCCTGCTGGGCCAGTGCGAATCGGTCAACTTGCAGCTTGCGCAGGTGCTGTGCGAACCCGGCGAACCCACGCGCCATGTCTACTTTCCCACCGATGGCTTCATCTCGCTGATTGCGCAGATCGACGGGACACATGGGCTGGAGGTGGGCATGGCCGGGTGCGAAGGCATGCTCGGCGTGCAGCTGACGCTGGGTGTGGCACAGGAGCCGCTCAAAGCGCTGGTACAGGGCCCGGGTGCCGCCTGGCGCATGGCTGCGGCGCCCTTCGCCGCCGAGCTCGAGCGCAGCGCCACATTGCGACAGGTGCTGCAGCAATACCTGTATGTGCTGATGGCGCAACGCGCCGCCTCCGCGGCCTGCCTGCGTTTTCACGAGATCAGCCCACGGCTTGCGCGTTGGCTGTTGATGAGCCAGGACAGGGCGCACATCGACTGTTTCGCGATGACGCAGGTGTTCCTGTCCGCCATGCTGGGAGTGCGCCGGGTCGGTGTCACGGCCGCCGCTGGCGACTTGCTGCGGCGCGGCCTGATCACCTACCACCGTGGCGAACTCACGGTACTGGACCGCGCCGGGCTGGAGGCAGCCGCCTGCAGTTGTTATGCCGCCGATCTGGAGATCTACCAGCGCGCGATGAAGACACGGCGTTGAAGCCGCGGTGCAGTCCATCGCGGCGACTGAAACCCGATGGGTCGCTGCGGTGGACGCCGACCCATGAGCCAGGCCAGAACAACCTCGCAGCGGGCGCGCTGCAACACGGATCCTTGCGGCGCCCCGTGTTGCGGCGATACACAGACCGGTGCCTGTTCGATAGCGCACGGAACCGCGGCCGTGGTGAGCGTACACTCAATTGCCCCGGGCACGCAGGCCGCCGCCGCCGTATCCCACGGTAACGCATTGGACAGTATCGGGAACACCCATGACAACCCACAACGACCCCAAGGCCAACGGCATTTTGGCCGCGTTGCCGCAGGCCGAATGGCAGCGCTGGCTGCCCCTACTCGAGCCCGCGGAACTGCCACTGGGCAACGTGCTCCACGAGTCGGGCATCGCCATGACGCATGTCTACTTCCCCACCACCTCGATCGTCTCGCTGCTGTACGTGATGGAGGACGGAGCCTCGGCCGAGATTGCCGTCGTCGGCAAAGAAGGCATTGTCGGCGTATCGCTGTTCATGGGAGGGGAATCCACGCCCAGCCGTGCCGTCGTTCAGAGCGCTGGCCACGGCTTTCGGATGCGCGCGCAGGCGCTCAAGGCCGAATTCAACAGTTCCAGCTCCGTGCTGCATCTGCTGTTGCGTTACACGCAGGCCCTGATCACGCAAATGTCGCAGACCGCCGTGTGCAACCGGCACCACTCGCTGGACCAACAGTTGTGCCGCTGGCTGCTACTGAGCCTGGACCGCCTGGAAAGCTCCGAAATCGTCATGACGCAGGAGCTGATCGCCAATATGCTGGGCGTGCGCCGCGAAGGCGTCACCGAGGCAGCAATGAGGCTGCAAAGGGCCGGGCTGATCCGTTATGCCCGTGGCCGCATATCGGTGCTTGACCGCGCCGGGGTCGAGGCGCGCAGCTGCGAGTGTTACGCGGTGGTGAAGAACGAGTACGACCGGTTGTTACGGGATCGGGAGTCACGTTCATGAGGCAAAACCCGAACACTGTTGCTTGGCGCGATACATCGCGGTGTCGGCGTTGTACAGCAGTGTCTGCGACGATTCGCCATCGTCGGGGTGCATGGCAATGCCGATGCTGGCCCGAACGGTGATCTCCAGGTTGTCGATCTGCATCGGGGCTGAAACAGCCTCGAGGAGTTTGCCGGCCATCGCCTGCAATTGCAAAAGGCCCGGCCGGTTCATCAACAGGCAGGCGAACTTGTCTCCGCCCAGGCGACCGACCTTGTCTTGCGTGCGCACCGCGTGGACCAGGCGCCTCGCCACGATCTTCAGCACCTGATCGCCAATCGCGCGACCATGCAGATCGTTGATCAACTTGAAACCGTCGAGGTCGATATATACGGCTGCCACCGCACTGCGGGCGGTACCGGCCAAGGCCACCGCCTGATCGACACCATTGCCGAAATGTCGGCGATTGGGTGACGCAGTCAGGCTGTCATGCGAGGCCTGCTGTCGCGCGCGGCGGGCCTGATCCAGGGCGTCGACGAGGCTGGCGCGCGCCTTCGCCAACGCGGCGGTCGATACCCCCAAAAAATCTTCGACCACCCGATGCTGCCGGCGTTCGTCTGCCAGCACGTGATGAAGCTGCTGCAAGGCTTGCGCGCACTCCGCAATGGCGTCCTGTGCCGCGACTGTCGTGTTGCGCTTGGGCAACCCATCCGCTTCGTCGAGCAACGTTCTGGCAATGGAGCCGAGCCTGGCCTCGACTGCGTTGAAAAGAAGGTCCCACTCGGCGGCGCACATGCTGGCGCTCTCTGTGGCTGCGCTCTGCGGCATGGACTCCACGGGCTGCTCAAACCCGGCGGCGTCATCGCTGTGCAGTTCCACCTGGCGCCTGGCCTGGGAATGGATCGGACGGGTAGGCTGGGTCATGAAACATCCCTCGAAGTAATGGGCTGCAGGACGCCGCGCAGCCCATGTGTTGGCCACGACGGCCGATGACGTCGGCGCGTACCGCCAGACAGAAATTTTTTTGGCTCCCCGTTCGCCGCTTGCCTGCCCCCTTTCGCACGCAGGCGCTGCCGGTCACTGTGCTTCAGGTGCAGGAAAGTGAAACAGCCTCGCGCCGCCCGCCGACGCGAAAGACACCGCCGCCGTTACCGTCGGACGGCGGTCAGATCCGCCCCATCACCACCAGCACGATGACGACCAGCAGCACCAGGCCGATCCCTCCGCTTGGCCCGTAGCCCCAACTCCTGCTGTGGCCCCAGGTCGGCACTGCACCGATCAGCAGCAGCACCAACACGATCAACAAAATGGTTCCGAGTCCCATGAAAGTCTCCTAAAAAATGTAAATGCGTGAAAACCGCGGCGCGCCGGCCGTGCCCCCGGCGCGGTGTCCAATGCTGCCGATCGACTCCCCGAACTGTCTTTGGCCTGCCAGCCGCTTGCTCGGCAGTGCCCTCGAGCCGATTCGATTTCGTCGCGCCTCCTCTCGCGTTGGGTTGGGATGACCGGCACGTTGCTTCGTCCCACAGGCAGATTAAGGCCTTTTTCGGTCCTGGTCTGTACGCCGGCGCACACAGCGACCCCGCCAAGCCCGTGAATGCGCCCGATCTGTCGGGACGCCATGCGAAGCAGCCTGCGCGCGCAAACAGCTATGCTCTGCCGTGCCTTGCGCGACGCCGCGCGTCGATATCCTTTTCACCTTGCACGGATCGTCCGAATGTCCACTGCCCAATGGTTTGCACTGATCGGCGCCCTGCTGCTGTTCATGGGCTTGACCACGTCGTTGCTCAGGCGCTCGCCGGTCACTTCGGCCATCATCTACCTGGTCGTCGGCCTGGTCGTCGGCCCGACGGGTTTCAACCTGTTCCATTTCAATCCGCTCAAGGAGTCGGCTCTGCTCGAGGTGCTGACCGAAGTGGCGGTGTTGATCTCACTGTTCTCCGCTGGCGTCAAGATGCCGGTGCCGTTCAGCCTGGCGCGCTGGCGTGCGCCGATGCTGCTGGCCAGCGTCTCGATGGCGATCAGCGTTGCGCTGGTGGCGGCATTCGCCGTGCTGGTGCTCGGCCTGCCGCTGGGCGCCGGCGTGTTGCTGGGCGCCATCCTCGCGCCCACCGACCCGGTGCTGGCCACCGACGTGCAAATCCGCCATCCGGGTGACCGCGACCTGCTGCGGTTCAACCTGACCTGCGAAGCCGGCATGAACGACGGCAGCGCATTCC
>CAZADK010000340.1:0-5348 GCA_964483855.1 uncultured Rhodoferax sp. | reverse complement strand
AGGTCGTGCCGAAACCCACCGAGAACCGCAGCACGCGCACGCCGCAGGCCACCGCAACCCGGTAATGGCCATACTCATGCACCGCGATCAGGACCGCCAGCGCCACGACAAAAGCAATGATCGTCAACATATCGTTTTCCGCCCCAAGGTTCAGCGGCTCATGGACTTCACCATCCGGGCCGCGCATTCGCGCGCAGCCGTATCGACGGCCAGCAGCGCTTCCAGTGAGTCTGCCGCAAGTGTCTCGATCGCGCCCAGCGAATGGTCATTGACCGCGTGAATCTGATCGAAGCGGATCCGGCCATCGAGGAATGCGGCCACCGCCACCTCGTTGGCCGCATTGAGCGCAGCCGGCGCGCCGCCCGGCGCCGCAAGCACCTGCCAGGCCAGCTTCAGTCCGGGGAAACGAACCTGGTGCTCTGCGCTGTCCACCGCTTCGAAGGTCATTGTCGACAACGCGTGAAAATCCAGTGCTGCTGCCCCGGACACCATGCGATCGGGCCAGCAAAGTCCGTAAGCGATCGGCACCCGCATATCCGGGGTACCGAGCTGGGCCACGATCGAATTGTCGCGAAACTGCACCATCGAATGGATGATGCTTTGCGGATGAATCACGACCTCGATACGCTCGGCCGGCATGTCGAACAGGTACCGCGCCTCGATCACCTCGAGCGCCTTGTTCATCATCGTGGCCGAGTCCACCGAAATCTTGCGCCCCATGACCCAGTTCGGATGGGCGCAGGCCTGATCGGGTGTCACCGTGCGCAACGACGACGGCTCCCGGTTGCGGAACGGGCCGCCCGATGCGGTCAGGATCAGCTTGTCGACCTGCCCGGCCCAGCAGTCCCGGTCCGCCGGGAGCGATTGGAAGATCGCGGAATGTTCGCTGTCGATCGGCAGCAACCGGGCGCCGCCCTGGCGCACCGCCTGCATGAAGACCGCACCGCCCACCACCAATGCCTCCTTGTTGGCCAGCAACAAGCGCTTGCCTGCGTGCGCGGCACGGATGCAGGCGTCCAGCCCGGCTGCACCGACGATGGCCGCCATCACGATATGCACCCGCTCATCGGCCGCCACATCGGCGATGGCCTGCGCACCGGCCAGGACCCGCGTCGGCAAATCGAGGTCGCGGCAGCGCCGCGCCAGTTCTGCAGCGCGGCCGCAGTCGGCCATTACCGCAAAATGCGGCCTGAACGCCACACATTGAGCCAGCATCTCATCGACACGCGTGGACGCGGTCAGCGCAAACACCTCGAAGCGCTCCGGGTGGCGTGACAGCACATCCAGCGTGTTGGCTCCAACCGATCCGGTGGAGCCGAGAATCGCAACGGCTTGACGCATCGTGCTCACGATTCCGTTCAGGCAGCGTGCAACAACATCGCCAGGGGCAACGTGGGCAGCAACGCGTCGATGCGATCGAGCACGCCGCCGTGTCCGGGCAACAGATGGCTGCTGTCCTTGACCTGCGCTGCGCGCTTGAGCAGCGACTCGATCAGGTCACCCACGACGCTCATTGCCGCCAAACCCGCGAAAGCCAGCAACATGTACCACCGGCCGCCGGACAAAAGCTGGCTGTACAGGCTCGGCGTCGTCGCGGCCAGCATGCCGTCCAGCCAGGACCAGCCGACTGCCAGCAGCAGCACGCCCGCCATGGCGCCCCAGACGCCCTCCCAGGTCTTGCCCGGGCTGATGCTTGGCGCCAGTTTGCCCGGCACCACGCGACCGCCCCAGGTCCGTCCAGCGAAGTAGGCGCAGATATCCGCGGCCCAGACCAGCGCCAGCACCGACAACAGGAAATTGATGCCGACATGGCGTGCCTGAGCCACCGCCAGCCACGCGGCAGTCAGCACCAGGAAGCCGATGGCCAATTTCAGGCCCGCTGGCAGCCGCAACCAAAGGCCGGTGCCGCCGCGCAACAAAATGGCGCCCCCAGCCACCCAGAGCAGCCCGATCCAGGCCCACCAGGCCGTCAACGGGCTTTGCAGCAGCCCCGCCTGCCAGGCCAGTGCACAGGCCAGCACGGTGCCCGCCGCGCTGCCCAGAGCGATCGCCGGCCCATATCCGACCAACCGCGCCCACTCCCACGCACCTGCAGCGATGAACACCAGAGCCAATGCGGAAAACGGAGTTGCAGACGGGTAGAACATGGCTGGCAACAGAACCAGCAGTAGCACCAGGGCGGTGGCGACGCGCTTCCAGAGCATGAGCTTGGCGCTCAGGCGGCTTGCTGGCGGTTTGCGCCAACGGCCAACTGAGCCGACGTCTTGCCGAAACGGCGCTCGCGGCCGACGAAAGCGGCAATCGCCTGGTCCAGGCTGGCTGCGTCGAAATCGGGCCAGAGGGTGTCGGTGAAATAGAGTTCGGAGTAGGCGGACTGCCACAACATGAAGTTGCTGATCCGTTGTTCGCCGCCGGTTCGGATGATCAGGTCCGGATCGGGCACATGGCCCAGCGACATTGCTGCCGAGAGGCTGCTTTCGTCGATTTCCGCGCCCGCTGCGGCGAGCCGCCGGGCTGCCTGCGCAATGTCCCAGCGGCCACCGTAGTTGAAGCAAACGTTGAGGATCAATCCAGCGTTGAGTGCCGTCGCCCGCTCACCTTGCTCGAGACCGCTGCGCACCGATGGCGACAGGCCACCACGTTCGCCAACGAAATGCAGTTGCACGCCATCCTTGACCAGTTGCGGCACCTCGCGCGCCAGCGCCATGGCGAGCAGTTCCATCAACCCGGAGACTTCGTCCTGGGGGCGGTTCCAGTTCTCCGAGGAGAACGCGAATACCGTCAGCACCCCAACGCCACGGGCAGCGCAGGCCCGTACGCAGCGGCGCAGCGAATCGACGCCGGTCTTGTGGCCCGCCACCCGCGGCAGCAGGCGCCGCGTGGCCCAGCGCCCATTGCCGTCCATCACGATGGCAACATGATGGGGAATCGGTCCAGCGCTAAGCATGCTCGACGATCACGACCGGTCGTTTCATGGCAAGGCGGTCAGACCGCCATGATGTCCTGTTCCTTGGACGCCACCAGTTGATCGATGGCGGCAACATGGCGGTCGGTGACCTTCTGGATCTCCGACTCGGCGCGCTTGAGGTCGTCTTCCGTTGCCAGTTTGTCCTTGACCAGTTTCTTGACCGCCTCGTTGGCATCGCGGCGCAGGTTGCGCACGGCGATCTTGGCGGTCTCGCCCTCGCCGCGCACGACCTTGGTCAGCTCCTTGCGGCGCTCCTCCGTCATCGGGGGCATCGGCACGCGGATCAGGTCGCCCATCGAGGCCGGATTCAGGCCCAGGTCACTCTCGCGGATCGCCTTTTCGAACTTGGCACCCATCCCCTTTTCCCAGGGCTGGATGCCGATCGTGCGCGCGTCGAGCAAGGACACGTTCGCGACCTGGCTGAGCGGCACGAGCGAGCCGTAGTACTCCACGTGCACTGAATCCAGCAAGGCCGGATTCGCGCGACCGGTGCGGATCTTGGTCAGGTTCGCCTTGAAGACCTCGATCGACTGGTCCATCCGGCTTTCCGCCGTCTGTTTGATTTCTGCAAGCTCCATCTTCAACTCCTGCAAGCGCCGGGCGTATCACGACCGGCCATTGGTGCCAGCCGCCGATTGTCAGGCATAGACGAGAGTGCCTTCATCTTCACCGACCATCACGCGTCGCAGAGCCCCATGCTTGACGATCGAGAAAACCTTGATCGGCAACTTCTGGTCCCGGCACAACGCAAACGCGGTTGCGTCCATGATGCCCAGGTTCTTGGCCATGGCCTCGTCGAACGATATCCGGTTGTATCGCGTCGCCGTGGGATCCTTCTTCGGATCCGCAGTGTAGACGCCGTCGACCTTGGTGGCCTTGAGCACCACCTCGGCGCCGATCTCGGCCCCGCGCAGCGCGGCAGCCGTGTCCGTTGTGAAAAACGGGTTGCCGGTACCGGCCGCGAAGATCACAACCTTGCCTTCTTCCAGATATTGCAGGGCCTTGGGACGCACATAGGGCTCGACGACCTGCTCGATCGAGATCGCCGACATCACCCGGGCGGTCAACCCGGCCTTGTTCATGGTGTCGCCCAGCGCCAGTGCGTTCATCACGGTCGCCAGCATGCCCATGTAGTCTGCCGTGGCACGGTCCATGCCGACCGACCCGCCCGCAACACCCCGAAAGATGTTGCCGCCGCCGATGACGACGGCAACCTCCACGCCCATGCGTGTGACCTCGGCAATCTCGTCCACCATGCGCACGATGGTGTCCCGGTTGATGCCAAAGGGGTCATCACCCATCAAGGACTCACCCGACAACTTGAGCAGGACGCGTTTGTAAGCAGGTGTGGCTTGCGACATGGAAATCTCCTGATCGTCAGTCGATGAACGGTCCAGCCACCGGGGCCGGGATGACACGGGACGCCATGGCAGTGCTCAAGTGCCCTGCTTGGCCGAAGCAACCTGCGCCGCGACTTCGGCGGCGAAGTCGTCCACCTTCTTCTCGATGCCCTCGCCGACCACGTACAGGGTGAATCCCTTGACCGTCGTGCCGGCGGACTTGAGCATCTGCGCAACCGTCAGCTTGTCGTTCTTGACGAACGACTGGTCGAACAGCGAGACCTCCTTGAGGTACTTCTTAACGCCGCCATCGATACGCTTGGCCACGATTTCCGCCGACTGGACCGGCTTGCCCGCGGCCACGGCCGCGGCCGCGTCCTCTGCCGCCTTCGCAGCGGCAACCGAGCGCTCGCGCTGCACCAGTTCTGCTGGCACGTCGGCGCTTGACAGGGCCACCGGCTTCATCGCTGCCACGTGCATGGCAACGTCCTTGGCAGCCGTCTCGTCGCCATCGAACTCGACCACCACGCCGATACGGGTACCGTGCAAATAGGAGGCCAGTTGTTTGCCCGGCGCAAAACGCTTGAACCGGCGAAAACTCATGTTCTCGCCGATCTTGCCAACCAGTCCCTTGCGCACATCCTCCAGCGACGGGCCGAATCCGTCCTGCTCGTAGGGCAGCGCACCCAGGGCTGCGACATCCGCTGGATCATGCCGCGCCGCCAGGGCAGCGGCGGCATCGGCCAGCGCCAGGAAGCTGTCGTTCTTGGTGACGAAATCGGTTTCGCAGTTGACCTCGATCATCGCGCCGGCATCACCCTCGCGGGCGAACGCGACCACGCCTTCGGCGGTGATGCGACCGGCCGCCTTGCCAGCCTTGGTGCCCAGCTTGACCCGCAGCAGCTCTTCAGCCTTGACCATGTCCCCTTCGGCTTCCGTCAGCGCGCGTTTGCACTCCATCATGGGCGCATCGGTTTTTCCGCGCAGTTCAGCGACCATGCTTGCAGTTATTGCTGCCATCATTCTTCTCCGTATTGGTT
>CAZADK010000339.1:0-5364 GCA_964483855.1 uncultured Rhodoferax sp. | reverse complement strand
CCCGGCGCGATGCAGTTGACGGTGATGCCGAATTCGCCGAGTTCATGGCACAGCTGGCGGGTCAGGCTGATGACGCCGGCTTTGGCGGCGGCGTAGGCCTGGATGCCGGTCAGGCTGACGGTCAGGCCGGCGCCGCTGGAGATGTTGACGATGCGGCCGTATTTCGCCGCCTTCATGCCAGGCGCGACGGCCTGGCACAGGTAGAAGGCGCCGCTGAGATTGACGGCCAGGATGGCATTCCACTCGGCGGGTGTCACTGTCTCCAGCGGGCGGCCGACCTGGCCCAGTACGCCGCCGGCATTGTTGACCAGGATATCGACGTGGCCATGTTTCGCACAGGCCTCGGCCACCAGCGACTGCACCGCGCCGGCATCGGTGATGTCGACGACGCGCGCCTGACAGCTACCGGTTGCACCGCCGCACTGGCTGGCGGTCTGCGCAAGCTCGTCGCCCACGACGTCGAGCGCCCATACAGCAGCGCCCTGCTCGGCCAGAGCCCTGCAAATGGCGCGGCCGAAACCGTGGGCCGCACCGGTGACGATGGCGGTCTTGCCCTGGAAGTCTGAATTCATGGTGGTTCGACAAAAAGAGGGGTGGGGCGGGACACTCGGCCCCGCACGGGAGTCAGGACGAGGACGACAGAGCGACGACGGATACGCTGCTCTCGCATACGGCGATCAGTTCGGCAAAGGTCTCATACGCCATCGGCCGCTGGCCATCCTCGATGTCGTGGATCAGTTCGACCAGGCGGCGGATCACCGGTGTGTCGATGCCCGCCTGGGCGCCGAGTTCGGCGATGACGCCGATCTGCGGATCGACCTCGGTCTTGCGTTTGCGCACCGCCAGATCCCGGTGGATGCCGGAATGGGTCTTGGCGGTATGGCGGTTGAACTCGGCCAGCGCGGCGATCGACGCGCGTGCACCTTGCTCTGGCGCGCCCGGCGCGAAACAGGCCGGATCAAAACCGTTGAAGCCAACCGGTACGACCTTGCGGGCCGACGCCACCGCCATGACCTCGCGCGCCAGCTGGTCGAACACGACAAAACGCCGCGGGTCGGCGAAGTTGTCGCTCATGGAGTCGGGCGTCAGCGCGGTGGCGAACAACATCGCGCCATAGGCCAGCTTGCCCCACAGGTAACCCCAGATGTTGTCGGTCAGCACCGTGTTCGGCTCGAACACCGACAGCAGCTGGTGCATGCGCCGCGTGCGCTCGCGTATGCTGCCGTCGATTTCTCCAACGACCACCGCCGCGCGGTTGCCAAACAGGATCTCGCCCGGGCCGAGCCAGTCGGCGCCATAGTTGACGAAACAACCCATCGTGCGCTCATCGCCGACCACGCGCGCGATCGCCAACTCGTTCAGGCCGTTCTGCGCCGACACCACAAACCCGTCGTCGGCCAGGTGCGGCGCCAGCATCTGCATGGCGGCATCGGTGGCCTGGGCCTTCACGGCCAGCACGATGGTCGAATATCGACCCGTGAGTTCAGCCGGTGTGACGCTCGGCACGACCTGGCGGAACGCCTCCACCGGCCCGGTGAGGTTCAGCCCGCTCGTGCGGCAGGCTCGTACGTGGTCTTCGACGATATCGACCATCAGCACCGCAATACCGGCGCGGGCCCAATATGCGCCCAGGATGCCGCCGATGGCGCCGGCACCCCAGATCAGGATGGGTTCGCTCTGCGTTATATGTGCCATGTGTCAGGCTGGTCCCATGGGATGCAATTCCTTGTGCGTGGCCACCACAAGCTGGCCGTCGATCGTGATCCAGCCGCGGTACATGCCCAGCGTGTTGTACGGTGCCACCGGGTTGCCTTCGGCACCCAGCGCCACGAGGCCGGCACCGATCCTGTGGCTGGCCAGCGTCTCGAACACCACGGTGCGCGTCGCGGCATCGAGCTTTTCGCCTGCGTATTGCATACGCGCCGCGATGTCGTAGGCAGCGACGCGGCGGATGAAGATCTCGCCCTGGCCGGTGCACGACACGGCGCATACGCCATCGCGGGCATAGGTGCCGGCGCCGATGATCGGGCTGTCGCCGATTCGGCCTTCGGGTTTGTTGTTGAAGCCGCCGGTCGAGGTTGCCGCAGCCAGGTGTCCGTTGGTGTCGCGCGCGACGGCACCCACGGTGCCGTGTTTCTCGGCCTCGGACGCGGGAATGAACGAACCCGCGGCCGCCTTTTCCTTCAACGAGCGCAATGCATCGACGCGGCGCTGCGTCGTGAAATAGGTGTTGGGCACCATCTCCAGGCCCTGCAACTCGGCGAACCGGTCGGCAGCAACGCCGCCCATCAGCACCAGGTGCCCGGTGTCGAGCACCGCGCGCGCGGCCTTGATCGGGTTGCGCGTGCGGCGCAACGTGCAGACCGCGCCCGCGGCCAGCGAGGCGCCATCCATGATCGAGGCGTCGAGTTCGTGGTCGGCGCCTTCCGTCAAGGCCGCGCCGTGGCCCGCGTTGAAATGCGGGCTGTCTTCCATCACGACGACGGCCGCCTGCACCGCGTCGAGCGCCGAGCCACCTTGGCGCAGGATAGTCCAGCCAGCGCGCAAGGCCTGCGCCATGTGCGCGCGGCTCTCGGCCCAGTCGGCGGCGCTTTGCAGGCCGTGGTCCAGCGTGCCGCAACCACCGTGCAGGCCGATCGCGATATCGGCCATCGGCTTACTTGCCCGGCTTGATGTTCATCGCCAGCGTGTCTTCGTCGACCCGCGGCTTGATCGTGACCTTGCCCTTTTGCATCGCCCAGGCCGAACCCACGGCGACGATCGGCAGGCGCTGCTTGTCCTTGTCGACCAGGGCATTGGCGTCTTCGAGGTATTTGCGGCGCTTGGCGACATCCATTTCGGTGGCGGCAGCCTGCAGCAGCTTGTCCATCTCGGGGTTGTCGTAATTCAGCACGTTGAACGCGCCCATCTTCTTCTCCTTGTCGTTGGAGTGCGCCAGCGACGACAGCGTGTAGTGCGCCTCGCCGGTCAGCGTGCCCCAGCCGGACATCGACATCGAGAAATCACCACGGGTGCGGGCCGGGAAAAATACCGCTGCCGGTTGGGCATTGGGCGTGGCGTCGATGCCGATCGCGGCCAGCATCTGCGCAATCGAGGTGCCAACCTGGGTATCACCCGGCAGCCGGTCCTTGGTGAACGAGAACTGGATCTTGAAGCCGTTCGGGTAACCGGCATCGGCCAGCAGCTTCCTGGCTGCCGCCGGGTCGTATTTGCGCTCGGGCAGCGATTTGTTGAAACCGAAGATCGACGGCGTCACCATCTGGCTGGATGCCTTGCCCAGGCCTTCCATCGCGACCTCGGCCAGCGCCTTGCGGTCGATCGCCAGGTCGATGGCCTGGCGCACCCGCAGGTCCAGCAACGGATTCTTGGCCAGCGGCGAGCCGTCCTTGTTGCTTGCGTTCTGCAGCTTGTCGCGCATGTCGAGTTCGACGTTGAACACGTAGACCGTGTCGATCGTCTGCACGTCGACCTTCGGATCGCGCTTGAGCGTGGCCACGTCGCTGGAGGGCACGCGGGTGATCAGGTCGAGTTGACCGGCCTTGAGCTGGGCGACACGCGCCGCGTCGTTCGGAATTTCCTTGCGCACATGGCGGGCCCAGGGCTCTTTCGGACCCCAATAACCATCGAAGCGGTCCAGCACCAGATCGCCCTTGGGTTGCCACGACACGTATTTGTACGGTCCGGTGCCCACCGCCGCCTTGCCGGTGTTGAAGGCTTCGTTGGCGCTGTCTTTGGTCAGGCCGGCGGCGGCCTTGCTCGAGACGATGAACAGGCGGATGAAGTCATTGGGCAGCGTCGGTGCCGCGCCATCGGTGATCACGTGTACGGTGAGCGGATCGATGATCTTGACCTCCTTGACCCGGCGTACATAGATCGTGGTCGGGTTCGGACCCGACACCATCGGGATCCGTTCGATCGAGAACTTGACGTCGGCAGCGGTGAAGTCGGAACCGTCATGGAATTTCACGCCACGGCGCAGCTTGAACTCCCAGGTGGAGTCGTTGATCGCCTTCCAGCTCTCGGCCAGACGCGGCTCGAGTTCGAGGCCGTCGCCCGACCACACCAGGGTGTCGAACACATGTTTGAGCGCTTCGGCATGGGTGCCGGTGGCGGTGAAGTGGGGGTCGATCGAGTCGGGGCCACCGCGCACACCGATGGTCAGGGTCTGGGCGACCGCCGACGTCAGCAGTGCCGTGGCGCACAACACGCCAGTCAAGAAGGAACGCATGGTGAATCTCCAGTTGTGATTTGGCGCCACGGATGCCGCAGGCCTTGAGGAACGGAATTTAAGCCCCTGCCGCGATCCAGTCAATACCTTTTGGAACTAATTTATTTTTTTCACCTGCACCGATCCGGCGCATGGCGTTCATCACCGAACCAAGCTGGTGCAGAGTGAAAATGCCGGTACGATATTTCGGTTCCCATTGCCTTCGAAGTTTGTTAGCATGCGGTCGCGTGATGCACAGACTGTTCAAGTTGGAACTAAATACCTCTTCTTCAAACGATGCCGCGGGTGCGACCGATGGCCACAAAACGGGCGCCGACATGCTCGGACGCCATCGGCTGGACGCGTTCACACACGCACGCCTGTGGCGCAACCCCTGCGGCTTTGCCGCGCGCTTCAATTATCTGGGCCTGCGTTACAACACGCCGCTCTACGGTTGGGTCGAGGAGCGTTTCGGCCTGTCACGGGCCGAGTTTGTGACCCTGTACAGCCTGGGCCTGGTCGACGGCGTGACCGCCAGCGAGATCGCCGCCTCGACCGCGTTCCCGAAGAACACGCTGAGCCGGGCCGTCAACCGCATCGCCAAGCTGGGCCTGATCGCACGCCACGCGGGCGCGTCCGACCGGCGCCAGCAGAACCTGACGCTGTCGCCCGCGGGCCGCGCCATCCTGGACGAAGCCATGCCGCGCTTCGTGGCCCTGGAAGAAGAGATGTTGTCACCCCTGAGCCTGATCGAGCGCGAAACCCTGTCGGGGCTGATGGCCAAGGTCGTGTTGTCGATGTTCGAGAGCACCGTGCAGTCACCGGCCGACCCGGCCCAACCCTGAACAAGGAAACCCCGCCATGCGACTCGCCGATATGAACTGGATGCAGGTGCAGGAACACGTCAAGCGTGACCAGCGCGCCGTGTTGCCACTGGGCTCGACCGAGCAACACGGTTACCTGAGCCTGTGTGTCGATGTGATCCTGGCCGAGCGGGTCGCGATCGACGCGGCGCAGCCGATCGGGGTGCCGGTCTACCCGACGATCAACTACGGCTTCACGCCCAGCTTCGTCGACTATCCGGGCACGGTGTCGCTGCGCCTGTCCACGCTGTGCGCGCTGATGTGCGACATCCTGGACCACATGGTGCGCACCGG
>CAZADK010000338.1:0-5365 GCA_964483855.1 uncultured Rhodoferax sp. | reverse complement strand
CTGCAGCCCCGCCGCCGGATCGCGCGGGATCTGGCCATCGACGCCTTGTGGCCGCAACTCGATCCCGAGGCCGGCGCCGCGAACCTGCGAAAGGCCCTGCATCATGCGCGGCAGGCGCTGGGTCGGCACGACAGCATCACCCTGCATGCGGGAGAACTGCTGTTATGGCCCGAGCGGCCAGTTCGGGTGGATGCCGACGACTTCGAGGCGCAGGCGCGGGCGGCGCTTGAACAGCGCGACCCGGCTGAATGCGCCGACGTGGCCAGCCGCTGCGGCGGCGACTTGTTGCCCGGCGCACGGTACGAGACGTGGACCGAGCCGTCGCGTGAGCGGCTGCGCGCGCTCTACCTGGACCTGTTGCGTACGGGCGCAGTGTGGGAACAACTGGCCCGGCACGAACCGACCGATGAACCGGCGCACCGGGCGCTGATGCAGCGCGAGCTGGCAGCGGGCAACCGCGCGGCGGCATTGCGCTGGTACGCCCACCTGAGGGAAGCCCTGCAGCAGGGGTTGGGCGTGTTGCCCGACGCGCGGACCGAGGCGGTGTACGAGCGGTGTGTAGCCGGTTTGCAGGCTATGGGACCGGCCTTTGTGGGCCGCTCGCAGTTGCTGGGCCAGGTCACTGCTTGGCTGGCTGCGCCAGTGGCCCAGCGGCCTGGCGCGATCGTGCTGCGCGGTCCGGCCGGCATTGGCAAGAGCGCCTTGTGCCGCGAGATCGCGGCCCAGGCGTCGCGCCGCGACTGGACGGTGCTGCGCCTGGATGCCGCAGAGGGCCGGCGGACCTACGGCGCCATCGCGGCGATCGTCGAACGGATACTGCTGGGCGATCGCAGCGTGCTCGACGGCATTGGCGCGGCGGCGCGCACCGTACTGGCGGTGCTGACCCCGGTTGCTGCGCCCGCTGGGGAATCGCTCGGGCCGCTGGGTCGGCACCAGGTGGTGGGCGCCGTGCGGCGCCTGTTGCTGGCGCGGGCCTGTGGCGGCAACTTGTTGCTGCAGGTCGATGACGCGCACCTGATCGACGATGCCGATGTCGACGTGCTGGTGCAACTGGCAGTGGCGGGCGCGCCGCTGTGCCTGCTCATCGCCACCCGGCCGGTTGCCGCCTCCTCGGCGCTGGCGCGCGGCTTGTCGCGGCTGCAGCGCGCCGGCGTGGCGTGGCCGCTCCAAATCGATCCACTCGATGGCGAGGAATGTCGCCGTCTGGTGCAGCTAGCCGTGCCGTCGCCGCAATCCGAAGCGGTGGTGGTGCGTATCGTGGTGGCGGCCGAAGGCAACCCGTTCGCAGCCGTCGAACTGGCGCGGTGTGCCGGTGGCGGCGACAACAAGCGGCTGCCCGACAGTGCTGCCGAGGCGATCACCGAACGGCTGTGCGACGTGCCCGAGGCGGCGCTCGACTTGTTGCGCTGGATGGCCCTGGGTGGCGACATGCTGGATGTGCACACGGTGGAGACACTCGCTGCTCTGGCCCACATGCAGCCCGATGCCGCGCTGGACCGGGCGTTGAATGCTGGCGTGCTGGTCCTGGTCGATGGACGTTATCGCTTCGGGCATGCCCTGGTGCGTCAGGCGCTGATCGGGCAGGTGCCTCCGCATCGCAAACTGAAGATGCACTGTGCCATTGCCGCGGCGTTGACCGATACGGATGCCGCACCGGCCCTGGTGGCATGGCACTGGCTACAGGGTGGCCGTGCGCGCGAGGCTCTGCCGTGGCAACTGGTCGCTGCGCGTGACGCCGTTCGCCTGGCCGCGTTCAGCGATGCGCTGCGCCATCTCGCTGCGCTGCTCGAATTCGATTCTGGTCATGGGGAGGCACTGCGCCTGCGGGCCGAGGCGCTCGATGCGATGGGTGATCCCGCCGCGATGACGGCTTACCGTCTGGCTGCCGACGTCGTCGGCGGTGCCGAGGCGGACAACCTGCGCGCGAAGGCCGCACTGGCCCAGGTCAAGCAGGGCGATCCCAAGGGGGCTCTAGTCGAGCTCGAAGGGCTGCAGCCGAGCTCGGTCGATGGGCGGCTCAGCGAGGCGCTGGCTTATGCGGGCGCGGCCGCTTTGGGCGCGGCCGATCCCGCGATGGGAACGGTCAAGGCCGCGGCGGCGCGCCGCCTGGCGCTCGAATCTGGCGACACTGCGGCGCTGGTGATCGCGTCCTGGGCGCAGGCCGCGGCCGCGCATGCCCGTGGTGAGTTGCACCGCAGCGTTTGGGCTGATCTGCAGGAGACCAGCCATGTGCCGCACTTGGCGTTGCGGGTGTTTGACGGCCACCTGTGCATCACGCAACGTTTCCTGTATGGTGCCCGACCGTATGCCGACGTGATCGAGTTTGCCGACGCGCTGGCCGTCGAGGCCCAGCGCCTGGGCGCAGCGCGCGGACACGCGTTCGGCGTCACGTTGCGCGGCGAGGCCGAATGGTTGTCCGGCGACCTGTCCTCGGCGCGCGCGCACCTGCGCGAGGGCGCACGCCTGCATCGTGCCATCGGCGGCCCGGTGGGCGAGGCCCTTGCGTTACAGCGGTTGGCCGAAGTGGCCTTGCACGAGGGGCGGCGCGACGAGGCGCGCACGTTGATCGACGATGCGCTGGACGTGGCGCGCCAGACGGACATCGGCTTTCATCTGCTCGATCGCATCTATGGCACCCGTATCAACCTGCACCATGACGATCCGGCCGCGGCGCTGCTTGTCATGGAAGACGCGAGTGCATCGGTGCGCGGACCGCTGGAGACCTGCCCCGGTTGCCGCATCACTTTTGCCGTTCCTGCGGCGATTGCAGCCGCGCGTGCGGGCGAGGTGGCACTGGCAGAGCAGCATGAAACCCAGTGCGCCTATCTCGCCAACGTGGTGATGCGCCTGCCGGCATGGTATGGGGCGCATGAGGAGGTGCGGGGCCATATCGCGGCTGCACGCACACCGGGTTGCGACGAGGCGGTAACCCGGTTCGCGGCGGCGGCCAGGCGCTTTCGCCAGGCCGGTCAACCGCTCGATGCCGAGCGCTGCGAGCGCCTCGCGGCTCGACAGGGCGCGCGCGCCTGAGGGCTGGGCCCTGATCGCCCCGCGATGTGGTCAAACTGGCGGTAGCGGCCAGCCTTCTGCGGTGGCTACCCGTTCGAGCGCCGTCTCCAGTTGCGTGCGGGCCAGGCCCGCGAGCTGTCCGACGTCGGCATGCAGCGCAGCGTCCGTAGCGTTGCGGCCTTCACATTCGGCGCTGTAGGCCTCGAAACGTGTCAATTGCAGCAACAACTCGGCAATGTGGCGCGGGCACTCGCAGGTGACGCCCGTCGACATTGCGGCGATGCCGGACAAGGTGGCGTCGTCCCAGCGGCGCTGCGGTGCCCAGGCGAGTGCCTGCGGCGCCGGCGCATGGGGCTGCAAATGGGCTGGTGCGTGGCTGGCCAGGCTGCGTAACCATTGCCCGAGCACGGTGTCGTTTTGCGGTTCGCGCAACACCGCGACTCCGCCGGCCGCCAGTTCGGCACACACCTGGTCCGCTGCAAACCCGTACAACACCGCCTTGCGCAGGGCGCGCAGCGCCGGCGCGGTGGCATCGAGTTCGGCCTGCCAGCCCGGATGCAAGGTTGGCGCATGGATCAGCAAGGCGTCTACCGGGGAGCGTTCGATGGCAGCGGCTGCCTGCGCCAGGCTGTCGAAGGGGCCGATCACCGTTACGCTGCGGGCGAGTTGTCGCAGCAACGGGGGGCGCAGCAGCCGTGCGGCCAGTTCGCGGCCGACCACCGCCACCCGCCACTGGCGGTCGGCGGGCCCGGGCGCCGCGCTGCCGTCGTTCGCCTCTGCCGTGTCGGACACGGCGCCGAAATGGGTCGTGGCCACCGCCCGCAACTGGGGCAGGTCCAGCGTTGCCAGCGCGCCGATGGCATGGCCCAACTCCGTCAATTGCCGTATCAGGGCCAGGCGGTGTACGTCGGCTGCCGTGTACAGGCGCTGGCCACTGGTGGTGGTCTGGGGCACCGTGACCCGGTAGCGGCGCTCCCACACGCGCAGCGTGGCCACCGGCATACGCGCCATCCGTGCCACGGCGCCACTGCGGTATCGAGGCGGGTCATCGGTCGCGGCGGTGGGCACTGCAGATACGTCGTGCATGTCTGGCGTTGTCAGGATGGAAGAGGATGAACAGGGTTTGACGCCGATCATCGAGAAATAATCGGGGTTAAGTCTGCGACTGACCCGTTATTGACGCATAAGTTTCTATACTCTCGGCTACTTTGTTTTCACAACCCAGGAGTTGCCATGTCCATCACCTCGAATCGCCGCGTCTTTCTGATCCACTCCGCGTCCGCAGGAGCCGCGCTCGTCATAGCCGGACAGGCGCACGCCCAGGCCCCGGCGATGGTCGATGAAAAGAACCCACAAGCTGCAGCGCTCGGTTATGTGGCCGACGCAAAACGGGTGGACACCAAGAAGTTCCCCAAATATGCGGCCGGCCAGGTGTGCACGAACTGCTCGCTGTTCCAGGGCAAGCCGACCGACAAGGCCGGCGGTTGCCCGCTGTTCGCCGGCAAGCAGGTGGCTGGCCCGGGCTGGTGCAGCGCCTGGGTCAAAAAGGCCTGATCGGTCCTGGCTTGCCGTCCCGGGGTTCGGCGATGCGTGCACGTGCCAACGGATTCAAGGGCAACAAGGCGCAACTGCCGTCCAAGCCCTGCGCAGTCTGCGCCCGGCCCATGGTCTGGCGCCGGCACTGGTCCCGTAACTGGGACGCGGTAAAGTTCTGCAGCGAGGCCTGCCGGCGCCTGCGCAAAACCGATGTCTGAGCTGCGCAGCCTCGACAGCGTGTCGGACGGGCGGACAGTGGTACTGGCGATGTGCCGGGACAAGGCATCGGCGCAGTCAAACGACAACGTCCCGGGCGCAGATGCCGCAACCATGACCGTGTTGTACGACGGTGCCTGTCCGCTGTGCCGGCGCGAGGTCGGCCTGTACCGCGGCCTCAACGCCATCGAGCCGCTGTGTTTCGAAGACGTCAGCGACACGGCGGCTGTGCTGCCTGCGGGCACGACCCGCGGTCAGCTGCTGGCGCGGTTCCATGTGCGCCAGGCCGACGGCAAACTGCTCAGTGGCGCGCAGGCCTTCCTCGCGATGTGGGCGATCTTGCCCGGTTGGCGCTGGCTTGCCCGGATCGGGCGCGTTCCCGGCGCAGCCTGGTTGATGGAGCAGGCCTACCGTGGGTTCCTGCACTTGCGCCCGGCGCTGCAGCGCTGGGCCGCCCGGCTGGACCGGCCAGCGACCGGCGGGTCGGCCGGGCAATAACGAGGCATCAGCCAGGCATCAGCCAGGCATCAGCCAGGCATCAGCCAGGTGTCAAACCAGAAGCGCGTTGACGCGTTTCACGTACGCCGCTGGATCGTCGGGCATG
>CAZADK010000337.1:0-5367 GCA_964483855.1 uncultured Rhodoferax sp. | reverse complement strand
CGCACCATGTCACCGACGCCAAGGGCAACCCGCCCGGCCACACGCAGGGAGACATCTCATTGACTGATGCTCGCAAGATCCTCGGCATCGCAGGCAGTTTGCGCAAGGCTTCCTACAACCGCCATGCATTGCTGGCGGCGCGTGACCTGTTGCCCGCCGGTGTGAAACTCGATATCGCCGAACTGGAGGGGCTGGCGCCTTTCAATCAGGACAAGGAGTCCTCGCCCTCGCCGGAGCTGTTGGCGTTCAAGAAGGCGATCCGCGCCGCCGACGCCATCCTGTTCGCGACGCCGGAGTACAACTACGGCGTGCCCGGCGTGCTCAAGAACGCGATCGACTGCGCATCGCGCCCGTATGGCGACAGCGCCTGGGTCGGCAAGCCGGTGGCGGTGATGGGCGCCTCGATCGGCTTGTTCGGCACGGTGCGAGCGCAATTGCAACTGCGCCAGAGTTTCGTGTTTCTGAACATGCACCCGGTCAACCAGCCGGAGGTGATGATCGGCAATGCCGCCAAGGCGTTCGATGCCAAGGGCAAGCTGGTGGATGAAACCAGCATCAAACTGCTGCGCCAGTTGCTGCAGAACCTGGTAAGTGCCATCGGGCCGTACACGTCCCAAGCTACCGTCCGTTGACAAGAACGCCATGCCATTGCGTGAAACCTGCGCTGCCATCCGGGCCGGCATGGTGGGGCGCGGCGCTACCGGCGAGGCCGGGAATGCGTCCAACCGGCCGGCGACCGACCGGCGTGGAAGGATCGCGGGCTCCTGCAAACCGCGTGACGCGGCCGTTGGCGCCGGTGCTTGCGCGCGCTGCAGATACCGCTTGACCGATGCAAAGCCCCGCCTGCGGCGGCTTCGAGCGATGGCGGAAATGGAGCAGCAAGGGCGGCAGCCAGGCCTCGGTGGCCTGGAATCGAAACAAGACAGTCTCACCTGAAGGAATGAACATGATCCGAAGCTTGAAACGCACACCGGCAGGCCGATTCGGCTTGGTCGCACTGACTGCGGCGCTCCTCCTGCCGCTGGCCCACGCCCAGACGCCGGCAACACCGGCGCCGATGCATGGGGGCAGCAAGACCGGGGCAATGGCGATGCCCGCTGGTGGAATGGACATGAAAGCCATGATGAAGGACATGAACGACAAAATGGCGTCGGTACAGATGAGCGGCAGTGCGGACGTCGATTTCGCGATGATGATGCGCATTCACCATCTGGGTGCGATCGACATGGCGCAAGCGCAGTTGCGGGATGGCAAGGACGCGCAGATGCGCAAGATGGCCAAAGACATCATTTCTGCACAGAAAAATGAGATTGCCCAGCTCGACAGATTTCTTGCCAAGCAGGGCAGGACGCCGGGTAAATGAGCAACGCAAAGACCTGCAACACGGGCTTTGCTGGCGACGCTGATGGGTTCTGGTGACCGTCCCTGGCTGAAAGCGTCGCAGTAAGAAAGTCTGCCATATGTGCGGTACCAAACGGACGCAGTCCAGCATGAACCATATCCTTGTGCTCGCTCAGGGACAAACAGATCAAAGGAAGCAAAATGCAAATCGAGAATGCTACGGGAATCGGCGCAGCGGGCGGCGCCGTGTCGCGCAAAGTGGATGACGTCAACACCAGCGTGCACCACGCCATTGACCGAGCTTCCGGCGCGGCGGGGCCTGCGATCGACCGGCTGGCTGCCGGTGCGCACCAGGCGGCTGACCGGGTTGCGCTGACGGCCAACGAAGCGGCCGAGGCGCTGAAGAGCGCCGGCGGGCAGATCAGGAATGCGCAAAACCAGGTTGTCCAAACTTGCAGCAGTTACGTACGTGAAAAACCCATGACCGCGGTTTCCATCGCGGTGGCGAGCGGCTTCATACTCGGCTTGCTGGTGCGGCTGCGTTAGGGGTCTTGTCGGGTGTGGCCGTGAACCTCGCGCGCAAGCGTCATTGCCTGTCAAAGGCCATGCGTCTTTAGCGCGAGCGCGCTCAACAACGTGCCGATGGCCACCACCCAGGCCCCGGCAATCCGCCTGGCGATGGACACCGCAAATCCAATCTTGGCATTGTCGGGTAGGCCACCAATGGCCACCAGCCCCGCCGCCGTGAGGATGAACAACACTCCACCCGTTCCGAGCGCCGCGGGCAATGCGGGATTGTCCAGTTTCGCGGCTGTGCCTGCCGCCAGACCGGAAACGAACGACAAGGCGACGGTTCCCATGGGAACCGTCTTGGTTCCCACGGCCGCCGCTACACCGACAACAATTACGCCGGCTGCACCAGTCCATTGCGGAAGAGTTTGAGAGAAGATGCCACCCACCACCGCCATTGTCCCGGCAATACCTCCGGCCATGATGGGCCACGGGTCCCTGGCGTCCGCGGCACTTGCGATGAGGCCCACCATTGCGGCAAGCGACAGCGGCGAAGTGAGCAGATGCGTGGCGCCGGAGAGCAACGGCTTGCCGCCACCGAAAGCGTCATGGGCCAGCGTCGGGCCGCACAGCACCAGCCCGGCCGCCAGCAGCGCGAGGGCGCGGAGACTTCTAAGCCGCACCGGGCATTCCAAACAGTATCCACGTGCCAGCTACCGCGATCACCGCCCCACCCGTACGCAGCACTTCCCGGCCTCGCGGCAATACATGCAGGGTGCCCAAAACGATGCCAGCCAAATGCAGCAAGCCAGTAGAGACGACAAACCCCGCGGAATACTCTGCCGGAGCGACGCTGGTGGGCAGTTCCAGGGCGCGATATCGACACCAGCAAATCCCGCCAGTCCATCGTTCGTGGGCTGCTGCGGCTGTGCCACGACATGGGTATCCGGGTCATCGCCGAAGGCATCGAGACTGCTGGCGAGCGCGACTTCCTCTGTGACGCCGGCATTCGCTTGATGCAGGGGTACCTATTTGCGCGGCCGGCGTTCCAGGCTGTAGCGGCAGTGAACCCGCGGACCTGGCCGGTCGGGTCGCGCTGAACTGACTCGGGTGCCGCGTCGGCTGCGCTTGGCGTCGGAGCCAGAAGGTCATGTCGGCAAAGCAGGGATGGGTCCGCTTACTGGTGTTCAAAGGCCGAGGCGGTTTGGCAGCGGGCGTGGATCTCGGCTGAGTAACAAGGCGCTGCTGGAAGCGATGGGCGATGACGCCTGACGTCAATGTGCTGGTCGCCGCGTCGCGGGGCGTTCACGGTTGGTGCCTGCGGATGAGATCGACCTGCGTTAACGTCTGAGACAGTCGCAGGCGGCAGGCTGATTTTTCGACAGCACGCCGCAGGCGTCTTGGGCCCTCCTTGCTGCTTCCCGCGGGTGCTCCGCCGCTCGTTGTCGTGGTCAGAGGAGTAGAAGGCATGGGTAGCGGGAGACTCGACCCTGAATCCTCCAACACAAAGAAAGCCCCCACGCATGTCCATCCAATGGTTTCCCGGCCACATGCACGCGACGCGCAAGGCCATCGCCGAGCGCATGCCGGAGATCGATGCCGTGATCGAACTGCTGGATGCGCGCTTGCCCGGCTCCAGCGCCAATCCGCTGCTGGCCGAGCTGACGCGCGGCAAGCCATCGCTCAAGGTCCTGAACAAGCAGGACCTGGCCGACCCGCTGCAGACGGCGCAGTGGCTGGCCCACTATCAGGCCCAGTCCGGCACCCAGGCCTTGGCACTGGACGCCAGCGCCACCGCGCCTGCCCGCCAGCTGATTGCGGCCTGCCGCAGCCTGGCACCCCTGCGCGGCGGCATGGTCAAGCCGATGCGGGTGCTGATCTGTGGCGTCCCCAACGTGGGCAAGTCGACATTGGTCAACACGCTGCGCGGCAAGCGCGCGGCGAAGACCGGCGATGAGGCGGGCATCACCAAGACCGAGCAGCGCATCGTGCTGGCGGACGACTTCTACCTGTACGACACGCCCGGCATGTTGTGGCCGCGCATCAGCGTCGAACAAAGCGGCTACCACCTGGCCGCCAGCGGCGCCGTGGGCCGCAATGCCTACGACGACGAAGAGGTCGCGCTGGCCTTGCTGACGCAGATGCTGCGGCACCACGCTGACCGGCTGCAAGCCCGCTATTCGTTGGGCGATCTGTCAGGTTTGAGAGACGAAGCCGTGCTGGCCGAGATCGGCCGCAAGCGCGCCGCGCTGCTGCCCGGTGGCCGGCCGAACCGGCAAAAGGCCGCCGAGATCGCGATCCACGACTTTCGCAGTGGCAGCTGGGGGCCGATCACGCTGGAGACGCTGGAGGAATTTGCACAGTGGGCGGCGCAGGCCAAGGCGCTGGATGCCGCGCGCGAGGCCAAGCGGGCGGCGCGCGGCAAGAAGACGGCACAAGGTTAATACGAACCCATGTAATCCTTCTTTCCGATCTCGACGCCGTTGTGGCGCAGCAAGCTGTATGCGGTCGTGACGTGAAAGAAAAACTGGGGCAGACCGTACGCCAGAACATAGGCCTGCCCGGACAGCTTTTTCTCTTTTGGGGTTCCAGGGCGCAAGACAATTTCCTTGCCCTCGCCGCCATCGAACTGTTCAATGTTCAGGGTATCGAGCTGCGCAATGGTTTTGGATATGCGCCGTTGCAGTTCGGCAAAGCTCTGCTCGTTGTCCTCGTAGGTGACCACCTCAACGCCCGCAATTCGGGCCGGGACGCTATTGGCGAAATCGCAGGCGATTTGCACTTGCCGGACCAGTGGAAGCATATCGGGGAACAAACGGGCCTGTAACAGGGTCAAGGGGTCGAATTGACGGTCTTGCGCATGTTCCTCGCCTTTTTTGAGAACGTCGCTCAGCGCCAACAGCATTTGCTTGAAAACGGGAACTGTCGCTGCGTAGAGGGAAATGGACATGGTTTTCCTATCGATGGATTCGGTCGAAGAAACTGGTTTGGAAGGCGCACTTTATCTGAATTGGTGATGTGCGGCTATTCGTGGATTGAACGGCATCGCGGGTCACAGGCGTGATCTCGAACTGCACCGGGCGCTGGGTCTTGTGCTGCATCACCATCGCACGAGATGCCACCTGGTCGCCGTGGCCGATGTCCCTGACCTTCAGGCTGACAAGGTCGCGGCCACGTAGCTTGCTGTCGATTCCCAAGTTGAACAGTGCCAGCTCGCGCACCCGGTTCTGCATCTGGAAACGCACTCGGAGCGCCCAGATATCTCTGAGCTTGAACGGGGCCTTCTGGCCGACGATCTGGCCCATGTTCCATGGCGCGCGATGAGCAACGTTGGCTACGATTTCCATGATGGACTTCCATCAAGTTGACGGGCATCCAAGATGAGCTTCGGCGAGATGGAACTACAGGCCTGTAGCCATGATGGTCAACAACTTTCGCTGGACATTGGCTTCCTGGCGCGACCGCGTACTCACGCCATCGGCCAGGAGCTGACGGTGGTCGTGACAGCAGAAAGCT
>CAZADK010000336.1:0-5373 GCA_964483855.1 uncultured Rhodoferax sp. | reverse complement strand
CACTTTGCTTGACCCCTGGGGGCGGGAATGACGCAGTCATTTCCTGGGGGTGCTCGGCAGCAAATGTGGCTTTGCCACTTTGCTTGACCCCTGGGGGCGGGAATGACGCAGTCATTTCCTGGGGGGCTCAGTGGTTGCCGCGACGCGCTGGCACCGGGCGCACGCTGACTTCCGCACTGTTCACAAGCTTCATACCGGCCGAAGTATGCACCAGCAAGGCACCACGCCCATCGACCCCGGCAGCAATCCCGCTGACGCCATCGCTCAGCTGCACGGCACGTTCGCGCAACACGTCGCGTTGCGTGAACGCGGCATGAAACGCAGCAAAGCCGTGGGTCTCGAACAGGCGCAGCGCCTGCGCCAGTGGCTGAGCCAGCCGCGCCAAGGCTGCGGGCGCCTCGATCTGCGGCAGCAGCTCCTGCAGCCAGGCCGGCGGGGTGGACAGGCCCGCCGGATCGCGCGGCGCGATGTTGATGCCGACACCCACCACGACGAATCGGCTGTCACCGACGGCGGCGGTCTCGATCAGGATGCCGGCCAGCTTGCGGTCCTGCCACCAGATGTCGTTCGGCCATTTCAGGCCCAGTGCCGGATGCAGTGCACGCGCCACGCTGACACCCACGGCCAGCGAGAGGCCTGACCAGTCCGGCGGTGCCAGTGGCATGCCCAAGGAAAAGGTCAGCGCAGGCCAAGGCCCGGCCAACGGCGCATCGGCATCATCTGCGCCAACCGGCGAGCCGTGCCAGCGGCGCCCGAGCCGGCCCCGGCCTGCGGTCTGATGCTGCGCGATCAGCAATACCGGCGACACGGCGCCCGAGCGCGCGCGGCGCATCAGTTCGGTGTTGGTGGAATCGAGCGTGCGCCGCACCTCAACGATGCAACCGGGCAGCGTCGCGTTCAACGCCTGCTGCAGCTGCGGGATCGGCCAAGCCATGGCCATTGCCGGCACGGTCGAGTCGCTGGCGCTCAGCGAGCGCGCCGCTTGGGCGCGAGCAAGGTGCCCCGGCACTGCTTCGCGCCACACCAGCAGGGATATTCGGCCTTGAGCTTGGGTGTGTAACGCTCATCGATGATCAGGCCGTAGTCGTAGTTGAGTTCTTCGCCGGCGGCGATGTTGCGCAAGGCCTTGACGAAGACCCGGCCATCGACTTCGTCGGCCTCGCAGTTGGGATGGCACGAATGGTTGATCCAGCGCGAAGAATTCCCGCCCACCTTGGCATCAATGACGCGTTTCTCGTCGATGTGGAAGTAGAACGTGTGGTTCGGATCGCTCGGATCGTGCGGATGGCGCCTCTGTGCGTCTTTCCAAGAGATGATCTCGCCCACATATTCAATGACGGTCTTGCCCTCGGGAATATCCCGCAGGGCAAAGACGCCTTTACCATGCACGCCGGAGCGGCGGGTCTGAATACGGCGATGTTCGGCCGCGGACACTTCGGAGGATTTGGCGGACACGGCTGAAAATTTGGTAATGTGAACTCGTATGGGCGCGCGCTGGTGCGCGCTCACGTGTGTGTGCGCGTGTGCGCACGCGAGGATGTGGATTGTAGTCAGATGAAAACCCTAGTCATTGCCGAAAAACCGTCCGTGGCCCAGGACATCGTGCGCGCGCTCACACCGGTGGCGGGCAAGTTCGAGAAACACGAGGATCATTTCGAGAACGAAAAGTACGTGGTATCGAGCGCGGTCGGCCATCTGGTCGAAATCCAGGCGCCGGAGGAGTTCGACATCAAGCGCGGCAAGTGGAGCTTCGCGAATCTTCCGGTGATCCCGCCGCACTTTGACATCAAACCGATGGACAAGACCAAGAGCCGGCTCAACGCCATCGTCAAGCTGGCCAAGCGCAAGGACGTGAACGCCTTCATCAACGCCTGCGACGCCGGACGCGAGGGCGAACTGATCTTCCGGCTCATTCAGCAATACAGCCGGGTCAAGCATCCGGTGCGCCGCCTGTGGCTGCAATCGATGACGCCGCAAGCGATCCGCGACGGCTTCTCCAACCTGCGCAGCGACGCGCAGATGCTGCCGCTGGCCGACGCGGCGCGTTGCCGCTCCGAGGCCGACTGGCTGGTGGGCATCAACGGCACGCGTGCCATGACCGCGTTCAACTCGCGCGATGGCGGCTTCTTCCTGACCACGGTGGGGCGGGTGCAGACACCGACCTTGTCGGTGGTGGTCGAGCGCGAAGAGAAGATACGCAAGTTCGTCAGCCGTGACTACTGGGAAATCCATGCGCGTTTCCAGGCTCAGGCTGGCCTGTACGACGCCAAGTGGTTCGACCCGAAGTGGAAGAAGGCGGCAGCCAACCTGGCGGCTGGCAACGTCGACGAGGCCGACCCGGAACTCCGGGCCGACCGGCTCTGGACCCGGGCCGAGGCACAGGCCATTGCCGATGCAGTGCGGGGCAAACGCGCCACCGTCACCGAAGAGAGCAAACCCACGACGCAGGCCAGCCCCCTGCTGTTCGACCTGACCTCGTTGCAACGCGAGGCCAACGGCAAGTTCGGCTACAGCGCCAAGACCACCTTGTCCATCGCGCAAAGCCTGTATGAACGCCACAAGGCGCTGACCTACCCAAGGACCGACTCGCGCGCCCTGCCCGAGGACTACCTGCCGGTGGTGCGCGAGACCTTCGAGATGCTGGCCAAAAGCCCGATGAAGCACCTGGCCCCGCATGCAGCGACAGCGCTCAAGGGCCAATACATCAAAGCCAACAAGCGCATCTTCGACAACGCCAAGGTGAGCGACCACTTTGCCATCATCCCGACGCTGCAGCCGGCCCAGGGATTGAGCGACGCGGAACAAAAGATCTACGACCTGGTCGTGCGCCGCTTCATGGCGGTGTTTTTCCCCAGCGCCGAATACCAGGTCACGACCCGCATCTCGCTGGTGGACGCGCACAGCTTCAAGACCGAGGGCAAGGTGCTGGTCAAGCCGGGCTGGCTGGCGATCTACGGCAAGGAGGCGCAGGAGGAAGCCAAGGACGGCGACGACAAGAATGCGGCCAACCTGGTGCCGGTACAACCCGGTGAAAAGGTGCTGGCCGAGGCGGTCGATGCCAAGGGTCTGCAGACGCGCCCGCCGCCGCGGTATTCGGAAGCCACGCTGCTGGGCGCCATGGAAGGCGCCGGCAAGACCATCGAGGACGACGAACTGCGCGCCGCGATGAACGAAAAAGGCCTTGGCACTCCGGCCACCCGATCGAGCATCATCGAGGGCCTGATCAGCGAGAAATACATGCTGCGCGAAGGCCGCGAGCTGATACCGACCGCCAAGGCGTTCCAGCTGATGACGCTGCTGCGTGGCCTGGGCGTGGAAGAACTCTCGCGCGCCGAATTGACCGGCGAATGGGAATACAAGCTGGCCCAGATGGAGCACGGCAAGCTCAGTCGGTCAACCTTCATGGCCGAGATCGCCGCGATGACCGAACGCATGGTCAGACTAGCCAAGGAATACGACCGCGACACGATTCCCGGCGACTATGCGACCTTGCAGGCACCGTGCCCGAACTGCGGCGGTGTTGTCAAGGAGAACTACCGACGCTACAGCTGTACCGGCAAGCCCGGTGCCGTTGAGGGCTGCGGCTTTTCGTTCGGCAAGACGCCGGCCGGACGCACCTTCGAGGTGGCCGAGGTCGAGCAGTTCCTGCGCGACAAGAAGATCGGCCCGCTGGAGGGTTTCCGCTCCAAGGCCGGCTGGCCGTTCACTGCCGAGATGGTCATCAAGTTCGACGACGAAACCAAGAACTACAAGCTCGAATTCGACTTCGGCGACGACCGCAAGGGCGAGGAAACCGGTGAGTTGATCGACTTTGCCGGCCAGCTGTCGCTGGGCGCCTGCCCCAAGTGCGGCGCCGCGGTCTACGACCATGGCAAGAACTATGTCTGCGTGAAATCGGTGCCGACCGCGGATCAGCCAACACCCAGCTGCGACTTCAAGACTGGCCAGATCATTCTGCAGCAACCGGTCAGCCGCGAGCAGATGACCAAGCTGCTGGCGCGCGGCAAGACCGACATGCTCGACAAGTTCGTCTCGATGCGTACGCGCCGTCCGTTCAAGGCCATGCTGGCCTGGGACCCGGAAGCGGGCAAGGTCGGGTTCGAGTTTGCACCGTCAAAATTTCCACCGCGCAAAACGACAGCCGGCGCGGCCGCCAAGACTGTCGTCGCAGCGGCGGCGAAGAAGTCGGCAACACTGGTGAAAGCACCAGCCAGGACACCGGCCAAGCGCCCGGCGGCCAACAAGGCCCCGGCTGCGAAAAAGGCGCCCGCCAAGACAGCGGCGACGAAAAAGGCCACGCCGGTCGGAACCCTGCGTCCAAGCCCGGCGCTGGCAGCGGTCATCGGCAACTCGCTGGTCGCGCGCACCGAGGTGGTCAAGAAATTGTGGGACTACATCAAGGCCAATGGCCTGCAGGACGCAGCAAACAAACGCGCCATCAACGCCGACGCCAAGTTGTTGCCGGTGTTCGGCAAGCCGCAGATCACGATGTTCGAAATGGCAGGGCTGATCGGCAAACACCTGTCCTGACGCCTCGCGGCGGGCCAACCGCCATCACGGCCCTGGAGGGCCGCAGCGCGAGCGAGCCGGCGCACATCAGTTGCCCGGCACCGTATCAGCGGATGAACGGGTCCAGATACTGCGCGCCCAACCCGTTCCCGGCGTAGTGGGCGCGGCACATCGCGATCTTGCTGAACACGTCTTCGTAGCCGATTTGCTTGCCATCCGCGTCCAGGTAGACCATGGCGCCGTGGATGTTGAACAAGGTGATCATCTCTGCCCCGCCACTGACCTCGTCGACGACCAGCGTGTGGATCTCGCCCGGTGGCTCGTAGACGAAAGAGCCCTGCGAGGCGACCCAGTCATGTTCGAGGTAACGCCAGGCGCCCTTGATCACGTAGCCGGTGACCCAGGACGGGTGGATATGGCGCGACAAAACGCCCGACTTGCGCACCCGCAGCAGGTTGCACCAGCTGCCGGTAACCGTGTTGAGCAACAACGGGCGGAACCAGACGTCGGGCGCCTGGGGCACCCAGACGCGCTCGTCGTCGGGAATAGCCTGAACGGCGATTTCGGGCTGGATGCCGGCTTGCTGGATGATCATGTTGGTGCTTTCTCGTGATGTCAGTGGCGCCCGGCCACGCCGAAGGGGCTGACGGCCCGTCGGGAGTCGGCCAACGAAGTGAGCGCGGGGGCAGTTTCAACCTAGGTTATCAAGTAGCCGCCGTCGACCGGCAGCACGGTGCCGGTGACAAAACTCGCCCAGGGCGAGGCCAGGAACAGAGCCGCGCCGGCCACGTCCTCGGGGGTTCCCCAGCGGCCCATCGGCGTGCGGGCCAGGATCGGGCCGCTGCGGGCCGCATCCTGCTGCAG
>CAZADK010000335.1:0-5377 GCA_964483855.1 uncultured Rhodoferax sp. | reverse complement strand
CATTGCAGCTCGAGCCCAGGAACCTCAAGGCGCTGACGATGGCCGGCACGTCGGCATGGTCGGCCAGCAGTTGTGCGTTGTCGGGCGACAGCGCCCGCGCCCGCGCGTACGCCTTGCTGGCCTCCGGAAAACGCTGCAAGACGGCGTAGGAATTGGCCAGCATGATCCAGGCCTGCAGATCGCCCTCTTGCGGCGTGGTCTGGGCCTCCAGCCGCTTGGCCAGGCCGTCGACCATGCCCTCGATCTGCGGCAGCGTCACTTCGCCCGGCGCTGCAGCCGCCAGCGCCGCATCGACAGCCTGCGGCTGGCCGAGTGCGGCATACATCAGCACCGCGAACACCGGGATGAAAAGGCCCAGGACCAGCGCGGTGCGGGTCGCGCGGCGTGCCGCCACCGGAGCTTGCTCGCCCGCCTGCTCCTCCTCCAGCGCCCTGCGCTCGATCTCGATGCGCGCCAGCCGGTACTGGGCTTCGTCGATGACGCCAGTCGCGTGGTCGGCGTCGAGTGTGGCGAGTTGTTCACGCAGCACCTGCACGTTGGCGGGGCTGGCATCGGGCGCGCCACCGCCACTGGCCACCTGCGGCCGCCGGCGCCGCAACAACGACGGCAACACCATCACCAGGGCCAGGGCGATCAGGCCAACGACAAAAACCAGGAACATGTTCATGACAGAAAGTCAGGCTGCATCAGGATTGGCTCGGCGCCTCGCCCAGCAGCTCGCGTGCACGCCGTGCCTGCGCCTCGCTCCACTCCTGCGCCATCGCGGCGCGCCGGCGGCTCCGGACGTTGACCGCCATCACCCCGGCGGCGATCACCAGCAACAGGAACGGCCCGAGCCACAACAGCAGCGTGCGGGCATTGAACGGCGGGCGGTACAACACGAAGTCGCCATAACGCTCGACCATGAAATCCAGGATCTGCTGCTGCGACTGCCCCTGCTGCAGCTTGATCCGGATCTGCTTGCGCAAGTCCACCGCCAGGTCGGCATGGGACGCGGCGATGGTCTCGTTCTGGCATACCAGGCAGCGCAACTCCTCGGCGATGACCAGCACGCGCGCATCGAGTTCCGGGTTGTCGGACGCCGGCAACGCCTCCTTGCCGTAGGCGGCCAGCGTCAGCGCCACCAGCAGCAGCGCCAACGCGGCCGGCACCCAGCGGCGCCAGAAAATACGCCCCGGCTCAAGCACCGAGTTTCCTCACCAGCGGAATGATCTCGTCACGCAGCACCTCGGGCGTGACCGGGCCGATCTGCTTGAAGCGGATCACTCCCTGCTTGTCGATGACGAAGGTCTCGGGTACGCCGTAGACACCAAAATCGATGCCCACCAGGCCTTCGCGGTCGGACAACGAACGGGTGTACGGGTCGCCGAACTTCTTCAGCCATTGCGTCGCATCTTCCGGCTTGTCCTTGTAGTTCAGGCCATACATCGGCACCATGCCCATCTTGGAGAATTCGACCAGCAGTGGATGCTCGATGCGGCAGGCCACGCACCAGGACGCCCATACGTTGAGGATCCAGACCTGGCCGCGCAGATCTTGCGCCGACAGTTTCTGCTCCGGCGCGTCGAGCAGCGGCAGGCTGAAGGCGGGCGCGGGCTTGTTGATCAGCGGTGATGGAACCTCGCGCGGGTTGAGCCCCAGCCCCACGGCCAGGAAACCGACCAGCACCAGGAAGATGGCCAGCGGAATCAGGAACTTCTTCATCGGCCCGTTCCCCCTGCACCCGAACGCGCGACGGCCATACCACCCAAAGGCGCGCTGCGGTTGTCCTGCGGCGCCGCCGACGCAGCAGGCGCCTGGTCATGCACGCGCAGCTTGCGGTAACGCCGGTCCATCACGGCCAGCAAACCACCCAGCGCCATCAACAGGCAGCCGATCCAGATCCAGTTCACGAATGGCTTGTGGTGCAGGCGCACGCTCCAGGCGGTCGCGCTGACCGGGTCGCCGAGCGCGATATACACATCGCGCAGAAACCCGCGGTCGATGGCCACTTCGGTCATCGGCGAGCGGCTGACGTTGTAGACGCGGCGATCGGGCCTGACGGTGGCCACCAGCTTGCCGTCCTGCATGATGCTGAGCGTGGCACGGGATGCCTGGTAATTGGGGCCGATCACGTCTTCGATCTTGTCCAGCCGGACCTGGTAGCCGGCCACACTGGCGGTGTCTCCTGGTTCCATGCGCACATCGCTCTCGCTGTGGAAGCCGCTGACGACGGTGACGCCAACAATGAACACCGCGACGCCGAAATGCGCCAGCAACATGCCGTAGAAGCTTCCCGGCTGGGCGGCGAAGCGCCGCCTCCAGTCGGTAGACTTGTTCTCTTGCAGCCGGGTCACCAGGGCCAGCACCGCCGTGCTGGTGATCCAGGCCGCCAGGGCCAGGCCCAGGCCGATCATTGGCGTCCACTTGCCGAGCGCAAAAAATGCCACCACCGCACTGGCCACGGCAACCCCAAACGCCCAGCGCAGGCGATACGCCAGCTCCGGCAAACGGGCCTGGCGCCAGCGTGCCATCGGGCCGATGCCCATCAGGAACAAGGCCGGTGTCATCAGCGGCACGAACACGGTGTCGAAATACGGCGGGCCGACCGACAACTTGCCCATGCCCAGTGCGTCGACGACCAGCGGGTACAGGGTGCCGAGCAACACGGCGGCAGCCGCCACCAGCAGCAACACGTTGTTGGCCAGCAGCATCGATTCGCGCGAGATCGGCTCGAAACTGCCGCCGAGCCCGACCCGCGGCGCACGCCAGGCGAACAAGGCCAGCGAGCCGCCGATCACCACGGCCAGGAAACCCAGGATGAAGATGCCACGCGTCGGGTCGGTCGCGAACGCATGGACCGAGCTGAGCACGCCCGACCGCACGATGAAGGTGCCCAGCAGCGACAGGGAAAACGCCAGGATCGCCAGCAAGGCGGTCCACATCTTGAAACCGCCGCGTTTCTCGGTCACCGCCAGCGAATGGATCAGCGCGGTGCCGACCAGCCAGGGCATGAAGGACGCGTTTTCCACCGGATCCCAGAACCACCAGCCGCCCCAGCCCAGTTCGTAGTAGGCCCAGAAACTGCCCAGCGCGATGCCGGCGGTCAGGAAACACCAGGCCACCGTGGTCCACGGCCGCGACCAGCGCGCCCAGGCTGCGTCGAGCCGGCCCGACAACAAGGCCGAGACCGCGAACGCGAACGCGACGACGAAACCGACATACCCCATGTACAGCATCGGCGGATGGATCACCATGCCAGGGTCCTGCAGCAACGGGTTCAGGTCCTTGCCGTCGGGCGGCGGCGGGAACATGCGCTCGAACGGATTGGACGTGAACAAGGTGAACAGGATGAAGCCGCAGCTGATCAGCCCCATCACGCCCAATACCCGGGCCACCATGCGATCGTCGAGCTGGCGCGAGAAGATGGACACCGCCAATGTCCAGCCCGCCAGGATCAGCGACCACAGCAGGATCGAGCCCTCGTGGTTGCCCCACACCGCGGTGATGCGGTAATGCAGCGGCAGCGTCGAGTTGGAGTGGTTGGCCGCCAGCGCGACGGAAAAATCGTTGGTGACGAAAGCGTGTGTCAGGCACAGGTAGGCGATAAGAACGAACAGGAACTGTCCGCGCGCCGACGGCCGGGCCAGCCCCATCCAGGCCGCGTTGCCCGTCTGCGCGCCGATCAGCGGCAACACACCTTGCGCCAGCGCCATGGCCAGCGCCAGGATCAGGGCCAGATGACCCAGTTCGTAGATCATGGACGGACCCCCGTTGCGGGTACGGCCAGTGTGGCCGTGGATTGCGCCTTGTGGGCAGCTGCGTTCTTCAGCGCCTCGGCCGCTTCGGGCGGCATGTAGTTTTCGTCGTGCTTGGCCAGCACCTGGTCGGCACGGAAGATGCCATCGGGCCCCAGCTTGCCTTGCGCGACCACCCCTTTGCCCTCCTTGAACAGGTCTGGCAACAGGCCGGTGTAGGTCACCGGTATCGCATGGGCCGTGTCGGTGACCTTGAAACGCACCGTCAGACCCTTGGATTCACGCTCGATGCTGCCTTCCTCGACCAGGCCCCCGACACGGAAACTGCGCTCGCGCGGCGCTTCGTTGGCCATGATCTGGCTCGGACTGAAGAAAAACACCAGGTTGCTCTGAAATGCCTGCAGCACCAGCGCGCTGGCCACCCCCAGCGCCAACAGGGCCAACACGACCGCCAGTGCACGTTTGGTACGGGGTCTCATGCGCCTACTCCTGTGTTGTCGATGACATCCGCGTCATCTGGTTGCAATGCGGCACGCCGGCGCGCCGACAACATGCCGATCTCCAGCGCCAATACCAGCACACACATGCCGAACGATCCCCAGACGTACAAGCCGTAACCGCCCATGGCAAGAAAATCAGACCAACCGGACCCGTTCATGCAATCCCCTTCACGCTGTGCATCATGCGACGGCCAATGTCTTGCGCACCCATGCGGTGTGCCGCTCGCGCTCCAGGATGATGGTGCGCACCCGGGCCAACGCCATCGCAAAGCAGTACATCCAGAACGCGAGGCTCATCACCAGCATGCCGATCAGCATCGGCGGCGCCATGCTCGGCGCCTTGGTCAGACTGACCGAGGCGCCCTGGTGCAATGTGTTCCACCACTGCACCGAGAAGTAGATGATGGGCACGTTGACCACCCCGACGATGGCCACCAGCGCCGCCGAGCGATCGGCGCGGCGCGCGTCGTCGATCGCCGCGTGCAGCGCCATGTAGCCGATGTACAGGAACAGCAGCACCAGTTCCGAGGTGAGCCGGGCGTCCCAGACCCACCATGCGCCCCAGGTCGGTTTGCCCCACAAGGCACCCGTCCACAAGGCCAGGAAGGTCATCCAGGCGCCGGTTGGAGCCAGCGCATTGGCCAGCATCGACGACAGGCGCGAATTGAAGATCAGGCCGATCGCAGCCCAGAACGCCATCGCCAGGTAGACCACCATCGACATCCAGGCTGCCGGCACATGGACGAAGATGATGCGATAGGCGTCGCCCTGCTGGGCGTCGGTGGGCGCGGCCCACAGGCCCAGATACAGGCCAGCGGCCGTCAGCACCACCGCAGCAATGGCAAACCACGGCACGGCCCGGCCCGCCAGCAGATAAAACGTCTGCGGGGCCGCGTATTTGAACCAGTTGACGCGTTTATCAGCCATGACAAATATGCACAGCGGCTGAATTTACCCTACTCGCCATGGCAGCGGCAACGATCGGGGTAATCCGCACGATCCGCCCACTCATTCCAGCGCAATCCGCAAGGCCGTGGCCGTGGCCCAGGGCGCGCCCACCAGCGCCAGCACCAGGAACGCCCCCAGCAGCGAAAAATGCCCCATTGTTTCCATGCCGGTACGACTCGCCTCGACCGCCGC
>CAZADK010000334.1:0-5432 GCA_964483855.1 uncultured Rhodoferax sp. | reverse complement strand
GCACCAGGCGATGGACATCAACGTGCCGATCGGCTGCGGCGACGGCCGGTGGTGGTAGACCGGAAACGGCATCGCGGCCAGTTCGGGGGAGTCGCGAAAACCCCCGTCGGTGACGACGCCGGCGGCGCCGCGCACCATCAGCCGGGTGATCAGGATCGAGCCGGCCGATGCGGCGCGTGCGTCCTTGCGGCTGTCGATGACCATCACCGCGCCAGCCGGGCATTGGTCGACCGCCACCCGTTGTGGGTGGTTCGGGTCCTGGAACACGGTGATCGGGTTCAGGTCTTCGCGCGCCGGAATGTAGCGCAGCGTGTAGGCCTCGCCCACCATGGTCGGTGTCTTCGGGTTGAGCGGGTGCACGTCCTGGATGAACTGGTTGCGCAGGCCGCGCTTGAACAGCGCGGTGCACAAGGTGGCAGTGCTGACGGTTTTGAGTTTGTCGCGGGTGGCGGGATTCAGGGCCATGGTGGGTCTCCGTGTTCGGGTGCTTCAGTAGATGACCGGCTCGCTGACGGGCGCGCCGAACGATGTCTCCAGGTAGTCGAAGTCGCAGCCCTTGTCGGCCTGCAGGATGTGCTGGCTGAACATGTAGCCGTAACCGCGCTCGAAACGCCTGGGCGGTGGTGCCCAGGCGGCCTTGCGCTGCGCCAGCTCGGTGGCGCCGATGTCCAGGTGGATCGTGCGCGCCGGCACGTCGACGCGGATGATGTCGCCATTGCGGACCAGCGCCAGCGCACCGCCGATGTAGGCCTCCGGGGACACGTGCAGCACACAGGCGCCATAACTGGTGCCGCTCATGCGTGCGTCCGATATCCGCAACATGTCGCGCACGCCCTGCTTCACGAGTTTGGTCGGGATCGGCACCATGCCCCATTCCGGCATGCCCGGGCCGCCTTGCGGACCGGCGTTGCGCAAGATGAGGACATGGTCTTCGGTCACGACCAGTTCCGGGTCGTCGATCGCCTTTTTCAGGCTGGGGTAGTCGTCGAACACCATCGCCGGTCCGCCGTGGCGCAGAAACTTCGCGCTGCAGGCGCTGGGCTTGATGACGCAGCCGTCGGGCGCCAGGTTGCCGCGCAGCACCGCCAGCGCGCCCTCCTGGTAGATCGGGTTGTCGAGCGGACGGATCACGTCGTCGTTGTAGACTTCGGCGCCTTCGAGATTCTCGCGCACGGTCTTGCCGGTGACAGTCATCGCGTCCAGGTGCAACAGGCCGCCATCGCGCAGCCGCGCCATCAGGCCGCGCATGCCGCCGGCGTAATAGAAGTCTTCCATCAGGTATTCGCTGCCGCTGGGCCGGATATTGGCGATCACCGGCACATTGCGGCTGAACGCATCGAAGTCGTCCAGCGACACCGCGCAGAGTTTGCCGGCGCGGCGCGACATCGCCACCAGGTGGATGATGGCGTTGGTCGAGCAACCTTGCGCCATGGCCACCGTTATCGCGTTCTCGAAACTGTGGCGGCTGAAGATACACGCCGGGGTCAGGTCTTCCCAGACCATGTCGACGATGCGCCGGCCGCACTGTGCCGACATGCGTGGATGGTTGGCATCGGGTGCCGGAATGCTGGATGCGCCGGGCAGGGTCATGCCCAGCGCCTCGGCGATGCCCATCATCGTGGCGGCCGTGCCCATCACCATGCAGGTGCCGTGGCTGCGCGCAATGCCGCCTTCGACTTCCAGCCATTGGGTTTCGGTGATGTTGCCGGCACGCCGTTCGTCCCAGTACTTGAACGCGTCCGAGCCCGAGCCCAGCGTCTTGCCTTTCCAGTTGCCGCGCAGCATCGGGCCGGCTGGCAGGTAGATGCAGGGGTAACCGGCCGAAATCGCACCCATCAGGAGTGCCGGCGTGGTCTTGTCGCAGCCGCCCATCAGCACCGCGCCGTCGATCGGGTGGGAACGCAGCAGTTCTTCGGTCTCGATCGCCAGCAAATTGCGATAGAGCATCGTGGTGGGTTTGACGAAGTTCTCTGCCAGCGAGATCGCCGGCAGTTCCAGCGGGAAACCGCCGGCCTGCAGGATGCCGCGCTTGACGTCCTCGACGCGCTGCTTGAAATGCGAATGGCAGTTGTTGATATCGCTCCAGGTGTTGATGATCGCGATCACCGGCTTGCCCTGCCAGTCGGCACGCTCGTAACCCATCTGCATCGCGCGCGAGCGGTGGCCGAAGGAGCGGAAGTCGTCGGGGGCGAACCAGCGTGCACTGCGTAGCTGTTCGTAGGTCTTGCGGGTCATGTGATTCCTTGCAACGGGCGGTCGGGGTACCCGAGCATAAGCGAGCTTGACTGCACTGGCGGATCGGGGCCTTGCGCGCGAAACGCCGGCCCGCCGCCTGGGCCTGCTCCATCAGGCCGTCAACGGTTGCCGGCGTGTTCGCCGCCCGCACGGGATCGGGGCCATTGGCGGCGAGGGGATGGTGCGAGGCGGTGTCATGCCGGCAGGGCTCTATGGCGTGCCCTGCCGTGTCGAGCGATCAGAACGGTGCGTCGGCGTTGCCTGGGGTATTCGCGGGCAGTCCTGCTGGCGTCGCCGCCGGGGCGCCTTCGTCTGGTTTGTCCGCGGCCGCGGCGTTGCGCGTCATCTGCAGTTTCTGGCGCACCTCGGCCTTTTCGCCGGCGCTGGCAAACTTGCTGTATCTGCCCAGGATGGACACCAGTTGCGCATAGATCTTGGGATTGCCGGCCAGGCATTCCTTTTGCTCCAGAAAGTTGGCGTCACCGCTGAAATTGCCGATCAGGCCACCGGCTTCGGTGACCAGCAGCGAGCCAGCGGCAACATCCCAGGGCTGCAGGCCGGTCTCGAAGAATCCTTCGGTGAAACCGGCAGCCACATAGGCCAGGTCCAGCGCTGCGGCACCCGGACGGCGCAATCCGGCGGTGCGCTGCATCACGTCGCCCATCATGGCCAGGTAGCGCGGGAAATCGTCGCCCGGACGGAACGGAAAGCCGGTGGCAATCAGGCTTTCTTTCATGTGGATGCGCTTGGAGACCCGGATGCGGCGGTCGTTCATGAAGGCGCCCCGGCCCTTGGTGGCGGTGAACAGGTCGTTGCGCGACGGATCGTAGATCACCCCATGTTCGACCTTGCCCCTGTGCGTCAGCGCGATGCTGACGCAATAGACCGGAAAACCGTGGATGAAGTTGGTGGTGCCGTCCAGCGGGTCGATGATCCAGGTGTATTCGGAATCGCGAGCGCCATGCTGGTCGCCCGATTCCTCGGCCAGGATGGCGTGGCCCGGATACGCGCCGAGCAGTGTCTCGATGATGACCTTCTCGCTGGCGTGGTCGACCTCGGTGACGAAGTCGTTGACCTGTTTCTGGGAGATACGCACCGACTCGACGTCGAGCGCGGCGCGGTTGATGATGGAACCCGCGGCACGGGCTGCCTTGACGGCAATGTTGACCATCGGGTGGAAGTTGGGGGACGGCATGGTTTGTGGGTTTCGGTTCGGCTGCGGGTCGCACCACGCGGGCCGTACAGGAATCAGGAGCATCGATCCACGGCGCGATGGCCGCGGGCAAGGGCTCATTTTCCCACGAAACGCCGGGTGCGCCGGCGTCGCGCCGCGGCGGTTGCGGCGCTGAGACAATCGCGGCCATGCAGACCCGATTCGTATTGATCAACACCAGCCACGCCGGCAACGTGGGCGCGACGGCGCGCGCGATGAAGGTGATGGGTTTCCATGACCTGGTGCTGGTGGCGCCGCGCTGGGCCAACGTGTTGCGGCGCGAGGAGACGATTCAGCGCTCCAGCGGCGCACGCGATGTGCTCACCGGGGCCCGTATCGTCGAGACGCTGGACGAGGCGCTCGATGGCATGACCCACGTCTTGGCCACGGCCATGACGCCGCGCGATTTCGGGCCGCCGTCGATGAGCCCGCGCGACTGTTTTGCGCGATTGACCCATGGCGAGCCGCTGCTGCGTCCGTCTGGCGATGCGCCGCAAGAGACAACGCCGGGTGCGCTGCAAGAGACAACGCCGGATGCGCCGCAAGGTGTGGCTTTCCTGTTCGGCTCGGAACGTTTCGGCATGCGCAACGAGGACGTCTACCGCTGCCACGCCGCCTTGTGTATCCCGACCCATCCGGATTTCGGCTCGCTCAACCTGGCAGCCGCGGTGCAGGTCATCGCATACG
The DNA here is from genome assembly GCA_964483855.1 of uncultured Rhodoferax sp. Classification (GTDB taxonomy): domain Bacteria; phylum Pseudomonadota; class Gammaproteobacteria; order Burkholderiales; family Burkholderiaceae_C; genus CAISIP01. The sequence continues at coordinate 1,297 of CAZADK010000334.1, read as the reverse complement.
AGTGGCGCCAGGCGCTGGCCGGATACGTCGTGCAGTCGACGGCTGTCGCGCCCCGGGCGGCCGATGCGCAAGCGGTGGCCGGGCTGCTGGCGCACTGGGAACAGGGATTGACCGCGATTGGTTTTCTGGACCCCGCTGCACCCCGCAAGTTGATGCCGCGGCTGAATCAGCTTTTCAACCGCGCCGCCGTGACGCAGGAGGAAGTCCATATCCTCAGAGGTGTCGCCAAGGCAATGCTGCTGGCAGCCGCACGCGCCAGGGAATAGACTTGAGCGCATGTTTGCCCGTCTTCGCTCCGATATCCAGTGCATCCTCGAACGTGATCCGGCTGCGCGCAGCACGTGGGAGGTGCTGACCTGTTACCCCGGCCTGCATGCCCTGATGCTGCACCGGCCGGCGCACTGGTGCTGGGCGCATGGCTTCAAGTGGCTGGGGCGCTTCATTTCGCATATCGCGCGCTGGTTGACCGGCGTCGAGATCCATCCGGGCGCCAAGATCGGACAACGCGTTTTCTTCGACCACGCGATGGGCGTGGTGGTCGGCGAGACTGCCGAGATCGGCGACGGCTGCACGATCTACCACGGGGTCACGTTGGGCGGAACGTCGTTGTACAAGGGTACCAAGCGCCATCCCACCATCGGCCGCGACGTGATCATCGGCGCCGGAGCCCAGGTGCTGGGGGGGTTCACGGTTGGCGACGGAGCCAAGATCGGCTCGAACGCGGTGGTGACCAAGCCGGTGCCCGCCGGAGCGACCGCGGTCGGCAACCCGGCGCGCATCATCTTGGCCGATGCCGATACCGATGCCAAGCGCGAGGCAGCAGCCTCGAAGATGGGTTTCTCTGCCTATGGCGTGACGCAAAACGACGACCCGTTGAGCCTGGCCATGCGTGGCCTGATCGACAACGCGACCTCGCAGGAGCACCAGATCGCGCTGTTGTGGCAAGCCATCGGTACCTTGTCCGAAGGCAGGGCGGCCGGGGGGTGCGTGCCCGAGGACGCTGCGCGCGACGGCACGTTCGAAGGCGAGAAATTGTCCCAGCTGGTGGGCCGATAAGCTGGTGTTTGCGGCTGGGCCCGGGTATCAGGTCGCCGCCGAGGTCGCCGCCGAGGTCGCCGCCGCCGCCGGACGCTGCGCCGATTTGGGGCGAAACGCCTTGCACACCGAATCGTTGGTTTCCAGGTAAGGGCCGCCGATCAGGTCGATGCAATACGGCACGGCCGCGAAGATGCCGTTCACGACCGATATGCCTTGCGCGTCGCGCAGGCCTTCGAGCGTCTCGGCGATCGCCTTGGGC
>CAZADK010000333.1:0-5434 GCA_964483855.1 uncultured Rhodoferax sp. | reverse complement strand
GGTCTGCAGCAAGGCAAACTCCTTGGCGCCCAGTGCCACCGGTTGCCCGGCCTGTGTCACGGTGCGCGCGGCCGGGTCGATCTCGAGCGCGCGGCAGTGCAGCACGGCACTGGCGCGGCCGGCGCTGCGCCGCGCCATGGCGCGGATACGCGCCAGCAACTCCTGCGCATCGAAAGGCTTGACCAGGTAGTCGTCGGCACCGCTGTCGAGCCCGGCGACACGCTGGTCGACGCCATCGCGGGCGGTCATGATCAGCACCGGCAAGTCGGCGCGTGGCAAGCCGGAGCCGGTCTGCTGCCTAGTGACGGCGCGCACCCGCGCCAACAGCTGCGCGCCATCACCGTCGGGCAGACCGAGATCGAGCAACATCGCATCGAACGGCTCGACACGCAGCGCCGACCAGGCCTGCGCCAGCGTGGTGCAGACGTCGACCGCATGGCCTGCGAGCTTGAGCGATACCTGCAAGGCATCGGCGATTGCCGCGTCGTCTTCCACCACCAGGATCCGCATGCCCCGAGCATATGCCAGCAGGGTGCCCGCGACGGCGGTGTCCACCCCCGGCCGCGGGACATAAGGCGGGCTTAAGCTGCGCCAGCGCATGCTGGAACCATGATCGACGTCACGCCGGCTCGGCGCGACGCGGCGCAGGCACCGCAGACCGTTACCAGCCCAGGCCCAGGTGCAAAGGCAGGTAGACCGCCATGCCGGCAACGATGGTGAACAACACGTCCTTGCGCCAGAAATAGGCTGCGGCCCCCGCCGCGGCGCCATACAGGCGCGCATCGCGCCAGGTGTCCACCAGTGCGCCGCCCTGCACCGTCACCACTTCGGGCACGACGACGGCCGCCAGCGCGGCGATCGGCGCATACTGCAGGCCGCGCTGAGCCCAGTGGGGCAAGGTCCAGGTGCGGTTCGAGAACAGGAAGAAACCGCGCGCGACCACCGTCACGACCGCCAGGCCCAGCACGATCAGCACGGTATGCCAGTTGATGTCGTTCACGGCCGCACCCTCCATCCTGCGCAATGCGTTGCCGAGCGCCTTGGGAGCGGCCCGGCGGCGCGAATTGAAACACCTGCGCCCTGCGGCCTGCGGTGCGAGCGCCTTGGGAGCGGCCCGGCGGCGCGAATTGAAACACCTGCGCCCTGCGGCCTGCGGTGCGAGCGCCTTGGGAGCGGCCCGGCGGCGCTCATGACCGTGCCCCCTGGCCGGCTGGTGTTTGCAGCTTTTCCGCAGTCAGGCACAACAGCACCGCCGCGCCAATGGCCACGATGATGTTGAGCTTGAGCGGCAATGCGAACGCGGCCACGCCAACCAGACCGGCCACGGTGGCCGAGAGGATGCGCAAACGCGTGGTGGCCAGCGAGCACAGGATGCCGATCAGGCACAGGATGCCGGCAAAACCCAGGCCCCAGGCCTGCGGGACGAAATTGGCCAGCGCCACACCCAACAGACTCGAGCTGATCCAGGCACCCCAGTTCATCAGGTTGCTGCCCGCCAGATAGGCCTGCTCGGCCAGCTTGCGCGCCGGATCCGGCGACGGGTGGGGATAACGCCGCACGAACATCACATAACTCAGGTCTGCGGTGAAATAACCGGTCACCACCCGGTGCAGGGTCGGCAAGTGGGACATGTAGTGGTGCAGATGCAGGCTGAACACGACAAAACGCAGATTCACGCAAAACCCGGTGGCCCAGATCACCCACAACGGCGCGCCGGCCAGGATCAGCGGAATCGACGCCAGTTGCGAACTGCCGGCGAATACGATCAAGGCCATCAGCAGCGACTCCACCAGGCCGATACCGGACTTGACCATCGCCACGCCGGTCATCAGGCCCCAGGCCGCGATACCCGGCGCGGTCCGCATGAATTCCTGTACACCGACCCGGAACTCCGGATGGCTGTAATGAGCCCGCAGGAAGAACATCAGGCGTCGCTGGCGTGGCCGAACCGCACACCGACAACCAGCGCCTGGCCGCGCAGGAAATCGGCCGCCACCAGGCGTTTGCCACCGGCGCGCTGCAGCTCCAGCAGTTGCAGCGCGCCAGCGCCGCAGGCCACCACGATACCGTCTCCCTGCACCGCAACAACGGTACCGGGCGGCGCATCCTGCAGCGAGGCTGCAGGATGCGGTTGCGCGCGCCACACCTTGATCACATCCGTGTCGAGCATGGTCCAGGCTCCCGGGCTGGGATCGAATGCCCGGATGCGGCGCTCGATCTGCCGCGCGTCGATAGTCCAGTCGATCCGGGCCTGCGCCTTGCTGACCTTGTCGGCATAACAGACACCATCGTTGCCCTGCGCCAGCGCCGGCAGTGCGTTCGCGGCCGCCTGGGCCAGTGCACGTACGATCAGTTCACCACCCAGCGGGGCCAGGCGGTCATGCAATGTGCCCGTGCTGTCGGCCTGTGGACCCTGGTGCACGATCGGGATCGCCTGGCGCAGCAACACGGCCCCGGTGTCCAGACCCGCGTCCATCTGCATGATGCAGACCCCGGTCTGGCGGTCACCGGCCTCGATGGCACGGTGGATCGGCGCCGCGCCGCGCCAGCGCGGCAGCAGCGATGCGTGGATGTTCAGGCAACCCAGGGCCTTGCCTGCGTGCGGGCCGGGTCGCGCCATCGCATCGAGCAGCCATTGCGGCAGGATCAGGCCGTAGGCGGCCACCACCATCGCGTCGGCCTGCGCGTCGGCGATCGCCTGGCGCGCCGCTGCCGCGTCTTCGGGAAAACGGCCGTCGAGCCGCAAGCTGCGCGGCTGACACACCGACGCGCCCAGGGACAGGCCCAGCCGCTTGACCGGCGACTGCAGCAGTCGCATCCACCGCCAGGCGGGCCGGTCGGGCTGGGTGAGCACGAGCGCGATGACATGACCGGCCTCGCCGAGCCGGCGCAAGGCCACCGCGGCGAACTCCGGTGTGCCGGCAAAAACCAGTCTCAAGTCCGCTCCGCGCGCTGGAGCTTGCGCATCTTGATCTTGATGCGCTCGCGTTTGAGCGGGGAGAGGTACTCGACGAAAACCTTGCCCAGCAGATGGTCCATCTCGTGCTGGATACATACCGCCAGCATGCCCTGCGCCTCGACGGTGCGCAGGGTGCCCGAACCATCGAGCGCACTCACGCGCACGGCATCGAACCGCTCCACGCCATCGTAGATGCCGGGCACCGACAGGCAGCCTTCCTCATTGAGATGTCTATCGGCGCTGGTCCAGACGATTTCAGGATTGATCAGCACCAGTGGCTCGTCCCGTGGCTCCGACACGTCGATGACGATCAGCCGCTCGTGCACGTCGACCTGGGTCGCTGCAAGACCGACGCCCTTGGCTTCGTACATGGTCTCGAACAGGTCGGCGACCAGGGCCTTGATGCGTGCATCGACCTGCTGTACCGGTTTGGCCACCCTGTGCAGCCGGGGGTCGGGATAACAAAGAATGGGTAACAAAGACATGAATTCTCTTCAAAGATGTCGCTATTTTCGCTAATTTAAGGTACAGCGTCGCGCACGCGTGACAGAAAACGTTGCCCAATCAAGGACTTGAGCGCAAAATCGTGCGTGATTTATCAAGATGCTCCCGACCCGGCTCTTTTGCCGTCGCAGCGGCCGGGGAACCTGACGGGGCCACCATGATGCAGCAAGCAATGACCACGAAATTGTCGATCAATTCCAAACGCACCCTTACCCTGCTGGGCACCGCACTGGCGACGTGGCTTGCCCAGCCAGCCTGGGCCCAGAATTACCCGATCACGACTGGCCAGCGCGCGACCGCGAACCAGGTCGCACAGGCCGGCGTACCACTGAGCGAGATTGCCGCCGACGCACCCGACAGCTACCTGATCAAGTCAGGCGACACCCTGTGGGCGATTTCCGGCCTGTTCCTCAAGAGTGCGTGGCGCTGGCCCGAGTTGTGGGGCATGAACATGTCCGACATCCGCAATCCGCACCTGATCTACCCCGGGCAGCGCCTGATGCTCGAGCGCAAGGATGGTCGCGCCATGTTGCGCATGGCGGGCAGCGGCGGCGCCGGCGGCGACGCCATCCCCACCGAGACGATCCGGGTTTCGCCGCGCACCCGCTACGAAGTGCTCGACCGCGGCCCGCTGCCCGCCATCCGGGCCAGCCTGATCGAGCCCTTCCTGGCCGAACCGATCGTCGTCGACGCAGACGGCTTGTCGAACGCGCCACGCATCGTCGCAGCACAGGAAGGACGCGTGTTGCTGACGCGGGGAGACCGGGCCTACGCGCGCGGCCAGAACGGCAACCCGATGCTCGACGCCGCGGGCAAGCAGCAGGAGTTCCGGGTGTTTCGCAACGCCACCGCGCTCAAGGATCCGGCCAGTGGCGAGATCCTGGGCTACGAGGCGCAATATGTCGGCAAGGCCTTGCTGGCGCGCAGCGAAACCTCCAGCGAGGTCACGCGCGCCAATGGTGACACCGGCACGGAAATCACGCCGGCGACCATCGACATCGTGGCGGCCAAGGAAGAAATGCGGGTCGGTGACCGCCTGTTGCCCGAGCCACCGCGCGAGTTGCAGAGCTACACGCCGCGCGCGCCGGCACCCGGCATGCTGGGCCGGGTCGTTTCGGTCTACGGCAGTGCCGTGGTCAATGCGGCCCAGAACCAGGTGGTTGCGATCAGCCTGGGCCGACGCGACGGGATCGAGCCTGGCCACGTGATGGTCATCCTCAAGGACGGCCCGCGTCTCGTCGATAAAACCGATGCCGCCCGGCCCATGCTCAAGCTGCCGGACGAGCGCAACGGCCTGCTGATGGTGTTCCGTACCTTCGACCGTGTCTCGTATGCGCTGGTGCTGGACATCACGTCGGCCGTCAATGTCGGCGATCGGCTGATCAGCCCGCTCTGACGCGCGCGCTGACTGGCTGGCCAGCAGCTCCATGCGCGGGGACCCGCCACGCGCTGCCGATCGACACCATCTGCCAATGATCGCAGGCCCCGCATGGATCGACAAGAACTCGCGCCCTGGTTGCGCCTGATGTCCACGCCGGGTGTCGGCAACGAGACGGCCCGCGCCTTGCTGACCCGATTTGGTCTGCCCGAGAACATCTTCCAGCAGAGCGCCGCGGTGCTGCGTGATGCCGTGGGCCCGACGGTGGCCGCAGCGCTGTCGCAACAACCACCCGATCTCGATGCACAGGTGCAAGCCACCTGGGACTGGCTGCACACGACGCCTCATGGCGCGGCGCCTCAGGGCGACAAGGCCGTGATCACACTGGCCGACCCACGTTATCCGGGCGCCTTGCTGGCCATCGAAGACCCGCCACCGGTGTTGTATGTGCACGGCGCAACCCGATGGCTGGCGCAGCATCATTCGGCTGGAGACCCCGCCACCGGCGCCGCGCAGAGCGCTGCGCTGGCACTAGACCGTTGTGTGGCCGTGGTCGGCAGCCGCAACCCAACGCCCCAGGGGGCCCAAACCGC
>CAZADK010000332.1:3686-5436 GCA_964483855.1 uncultured Rhodoferax sp. | reverse complement strand
TACCTGCTGGTCAAGCAGCACGACCGCGTTGGTCGTATGGCGGACACGCTCGAATACAGCGGCGTTGCGTTTCCACGCGCGCGTTTCGACGACGAACTGATTGCCGAGCTTGAGAAGTTCGCACCCAGCCAGCTGGAGATCAGCGACCGCGATGGCGACGGTCAGATCGAAGTGATCCTGCAGCATGTGTATATCGAACGGCGCATGATCCCGCTCAACATCTATCTGCAGGAGGCTTTTGACCAGATCCAGGGCAGCGCACCGGGCGACGCGGCCGCACACCGTGCGCGCGACCAGATTGAGCGCGGTGTGGTCGAATACGGCAATGCGATCAAGGACCTGGTGGCGGCCAACATCTTCCCGGGCGACATGTTGTGGAAGAACTTCGGCATCACGCGGCACGGCAAAGTCGTGTTCTAGGACTACGACGAGATTGAGTACATCACCGACTGTAACTTCCGGCGCGTGCCCGAACCGCGCACGGAAGAGGAAGAAATGAGTGGCGAGGTCTGGTACACCGTGGGTCCTAAGGACGTATTCCCGGAGACGTTCGGTCCGTTCCTGCTCGGCAATCCAGCGGTACGTGAAGTATTCATGCGCCATCATGCCGACCTGTTGGAGGCCGGTTTCTGGCAGGCCCACAAGGATCGTATCGCCCAGGGCCACGTCTTTGACGTGTTCCCCTACGAACAGGACAAGCGATTCATCACCTCGGCCGAAGAAACCGAATTGGGCTGAGTGGCGTGTGCATCGCCCATTCCCGTTGAACCATGATTGAAGGAGAAGCAGATATGTGTGGAACCGAAACACAGGCCATCGTCATCGTTGGCGCCGCCCGCACACCGATGGGCAGTTTCCAGGGTGATTTCAGCGCGCTGAGTGCACACGACCTGGGTGGCGCGGCGATTGCCGCCGCAATGCAACGGTCGGGCGTTGCGCCGGACCAGGTCGGCGAGGTGTTGTTTGGCAACTGCCTGATGGCAGGTCAGGGTCAGGCGCCGGCGCGCCAGGCCGCGCTCAAGGGTGGCCTGCCGATGAGCGCGGGAGCGGTCACCTTGTCCAAGATGTGCGGCTCCGGCATGCGCGCCGCGATGTTCGCGCACGACATGCTGCTGGCGGGCAGCCACGAGGTCATCGTTGCCGGTGGCATGGAGAGCATGACGAACGCGCCCTATCTGCTGCTCAAGGGCCGTGGTGGCATGCGCATCGGCCATGACAAGATCTACGACCACATGATGCTCGACGGCCTGGAGGACGCCTACGAACCGGGCCGCGCCATGGGCACCTTCGGCGAGGACTGCGCGGCCAAATATCAGTTCACCCGCCAAGCGCAAGACGCGTTCGCGACCGCATCGGTGCAACGCGCGAAGGCGGCCACCGAGTCGGGCGCCTTTGCCAAGGAGATCACGCCGGTCACCGTCAAGGGCCGCGCCGGTGAGACTGTGATCTCCATCGACGAAGGGCCGGGTCGTGTCAAGCTCGACAAGATTCCGACGCTCAAGCCGGCGTTCAAGAAAGACGGCACCATCACCGCGGCGTCGAGTTCGTCGATCAATGACGGTGCCGCCGCGCTGGTCATGATGCGCGCGTCGACCGCTGCCCGGCTCGGCGCCCGGCCGCTGGCTCGCGTCGTGTCGCATGCCATGCATGCACAGGAGCCGAACTGGTTCACGACGGCGCCGGTGGGCGCGACCCGCAAGGCCCTGGCCAAGGCCGGCTGGAAGGTGGAAGACGTGGACCTGTGGGAGGT
>CAZADK010000332.1:0-3676 GCA_964483855.1 uncultured Rhodoferax sp. | reverse complement strand
GGAGGTCAACGAGGCCTTCGCCGTGGTGCCGATGGCGCTGATGGCCGATCTCACGTTGTCGCACGACATCGTCAACGTCAACGGCGGCGCCTGCGCGCTGGGTCACCCCATCGGTGCCAGCGGCGCCCGTATCATGGTCACGCTGATACATGCACTGCAGTCGCGCGGCAAGAAGCGCGGCCTGGCCACCTTGTGTATCGGTGGGGGCGAAGCGACCGCCGTGGCGCTTGAACTGGTCTGAAAGCCAGACATTGGCGGGACACGTTTCATCACACTGGAGGCCGCAATGCTACTCACCGAAGACCAGGAAATGGTGCGCGACGCAGTGCGCGCCTACGCACGGGAGCAACTGTGGCCCAATGCCCCGCGCTGGGACAAGGAGCACCACTTTCCAAAGGAGGCGCACTCGGGTTTGGCCGAACTCGGCGCCTACGGCATTTGCGTTCCCGAGGAGTTTGGCGGCGCCAATCTGGATTACCTGACACTGGCCTTGGTGCTCGAGGAGATCGCCGCTGGTGATGGGGGCACCAGCACCGCCATCAGCGTGACCAACTGCCCGGTCAATGCGATCCTGATGGCCTACGGCAACGCAGAGCAGAAACAGACCTGGTTGACGCCGCTGGCACAAGGCCGACTGCTCGGCGGGTTTGCGTTGACCGAGCCGCACGTCGGCTCGGATGCATCGGCCTTGCGCACCAGCGCAGTTCGAGACAAGGACAGTTACGTCCTCAACGGCGTCAAGCAGTTCATCACCAGCGGAAAGAATGGCCAGGTGATCATCGTCATCGCGGTGACGGACAAGGGGGCGGGCAAGAAGGGCATGAGCGCCTTCCTGGTTCCCACCAACGCGCCCGGCTACCAGGTTGCAAGGCTGGAGGACAAGCTGGGGCAGCACAGCAGCGACACAGCGCAGATCAACCTGGACAACTGCCGGATCCCGGTCGAAAACCGGATTGGTGCCGAAGGCGAGGGGTACCGAATCGCGCTTGGCGGCCTGGAGGGGGGGCGCATCGGGATCGCCGCACAAAGTGTCGGCATGGCCCGCAGCGCGTTTGAGTTCGCGCTTGACTACGCCAAGCAGCGCGAGAGTTTCGGCCAGCCCCTGTACAGCCACCAGGCGGTTGGTTTCCGTCTTGCCGATTGTGCAACCCGGATCGAGGCGGCGCGGCAGCTGATCTGGCATGCGGCCAGTCTGCGCGATGCTGGCAGACCGTGCCTGAAGGAAGCGGCGATGGCCAAGTTGTTCGCCAGCGAGATGGCCGAGCAGGTGTGTTCTGCGGCGATCCAGACCCTGGGCGGTTATGGTTACGTCGGAGACTTTCCGCTCGAGCGCATCTACCGCGACGTGCGGGTGTGCCAGATCTACGAAGGCACGAGCGACGTGCAGAAAATCCTGATCCAGCGCGCGCTGGCCTGAGCCGGACGCGAATCGACAACCGGGCGCACATGCCCATTGCACAGCGGAGAAAAACCATGCCGATTACCAAGGGTTACCGACAACTGGTCGATGAGGCCATGGCCCAGGTCACCACCTACAGCGTGGAGCAGATTCGCGCAAGACTCGGCAACCCTGCCCTGCAGATCGTCGATATTCGCGATATCCGTGAGCTCGGCGAAGGTACCATCATCGGCGCGCTGCACGCGCCGCGCGGCATGCTCGAGTTCTGGGTCGACCCTGCTTCGCCGTACCACAAGCCGGTATTTGACGACGATTCGCGCGAGTATGTGCTGTTCTGCGGTGCCGGTTGGCGCAGCGCGCTGGCGGCGAAGTCTTTGCAGGACATGGGCATGACCAATGTGGCGCACATCGACGGCGGCTGGGCCGACTGGACCAAAGCCGGCGCACCGATCGAATCGCTCGAAGACAACAAGGCGCGGCGCAAGGGCAAGCCATGAAAGCCGCCCGCCCGGTGAAAAGCAGGATAGCAACGCATGAAATTTGAAGCCGTATTGTTCGACTGCGACGGCGTGCTGGTCGACTCCGAACCCATCACCAACCGGGTGCTGCGCGAGATGCTGGGAGAACTGGGCTGGCAACTGACACATGACGAGTGCATGCGCCATTTCGTTGGCAAGTCGCTGAAGGAAGAATTGAGCATCATCGCCGCCGAAACCGGGCAACCGGTAGACGGGACCTGGCTGTCTGCGTTCCAGTTGCGGCGCAACGCGGCCCTGATGGAGCAACTCACGCCGATTCCAAACATCCATGACGCCGTGCATCGTATCCATGCCCGCCACGATGCGCGTATCGCCTGCGCCTCCGGCGCCGACCGGTTCAAGGTCGAGATGCAGTTGCGCATGGTCGGCTTGATGGACTATTTCGAGGGGCGCATTTTCAGCGGCTACGAAACGCCACGCTCCAAGCCATTCCCCGACGTCTATCTCGCGGCGGCCGAGGCATTGAAGGTGGATCCCCGGCGCTGCGCCGTCGTTGAGGACACGGTTACCGGCGTCACGGCCGGCGCTGCAGCGGGCGCCATCGTGTTTGCCTACCTGCCCCACGGCGACGCAGCGGCGCTGCGCGAGGCGGGTGCGGTCGAGGTGTTTGCCGACATGGCCGACCTGCCGCTACTGATGCACTGAGCCGCGACGATAACGACAAACCGGACGCTGACCACCCCATGCCGAACCTCGAATCCAAACTCAATCCGCGCGCAAGCGATTTTCAGTTCAACGCGCAGGCTATGCGCGCACTGGTGGTCGACCTCCAGACCCAGGTCGCCCGGGCGCAGAACGGTGGCGGTGAAGCGGCGCGCGCCAAACACACGGCGCGTGGCAAGCTGCTGCCGCGGGAACGTGTGCAGATGCTGCTGGATCCGGGAACGCCGTTCCTGGAGCTGAGCCCGCTGGCCGCGCTGGGCATGTATCCGGACCGGGACGGCAGCGACAGTGCGCCATGCGCGGGGCTGATCGCCGGCATCGGCCGCGTCAGCGGCATCGACTGCATGATCGTGTGCAACGATGCGACGGTCAAAGGCGGCACCTACTATCCCCTGACGGTCAAGAAACACCTGCGGGCGCAGGAGATCGCGCAGCAGAACCGCCTGCCCTGTATCTACCTGGTCGACTCCGGCGGCGCCAACCTGCCAAACCAGGACGAGGTGTTCCCGGACCGCGACCACTTCGGCCGTATCTTCTTCAACCAGGCCAATCTCAGCGCCCAGGGTATTGCCCAGGTCGCGGTAGTGATGGGCAGCTGCACGGCGGGGGGCGCCTATGTGCCCGCGATGAGTGATGAAAGCATCATCGTGCGCAACCAGGGCACGATCTTCCTGGGCGGCCCGCCGCTGGTCAAGGCCGCCACTGGCGAAGTGGTCAGCGCGGAAGACCTCGGCGGCGGCGATGTACATACCCGGCTGTCCGGCGTCGTGGATCATCTGGCCGAGAACGACATGCATGCGTTGCAGATTGCCCGCAACACCATGCGCAACCTCAACAGCGCCAAGCGCAAGACCGTGGTGCAGTTCGCGCCGGTGGCGCCGCGCTTCGACGCACAGGAACTGTACGGCGTGATCCCGGTTGACACGCGCAAGCCGTTCGACGTGCGCGAGATCGTCGCGCGTATCGTCGATGGCTCCGAGTTCGACGAATTCAAGGCGCGTTACGGCACCACGCTGGTGTGCGGCTTCGCGCATATCGAAGGCATGCCGGTGGGCATCATCGCCAACAACGGCAT
>CAZADK010000331.1:0-5437 GCA_964483855.1 uncultured Rhodoferax sp. | reverse complement strand
CTGCTGGTTGCGTCCGGCTTTTACCTTCGATTGGTATTCAAGAAATGACCGCGATTGCCCATCCAGATGCTACGGCCGGTTATCAGGCGTCGGCGCGCGAACAGGCGACGCACTGGGTGCGCCAACTGGTCGTGATCGTGCTGATCAGCGCGATCCTGCTGCCGATCGCGTGGATCTTCCTGACGGCCTTCAAGACGCCGCGCGATGTCTATTCGATATCGAGCGCGTTGTGGTTCACGCCCACCTTCGAAAACATGCAGACCGTGTTCCGGGACCCGTGGAACCTGGGCTCCAAGATCGTCAACAGCTTGGCAGTGGCGGGTGGCACCGTGTTGCTGGCAATGCCGATGGCCACGATGGCGGCTTACGCGTTCTCACGCTTCGATTTCCGCTTCAAGCAGGCCATCTTCCTGATCGTGATCGCGTCGCAGTTCATCCCGGCGGCCGTCGTCGTGTTGCCGTATTTCCTGATGTTCAAGGAGGCCGGCATGCTGGACACCCGAACCGCTCTGGTGCTGGTAAACCTGTCCATCGTGTTGCCGTATGCGGTCTGGATGATCAAGGGCTTCATCGACGCGGTTCCCATGGAGATAGAGGAGTCGGCGATGGTCGATGGCGCGCCGCGTTCGCGCGTGATCTGGGAGATCGTCGTGCCGACCGCGCTGCCCGGCATCATCACCGCGGCGGTCTTCAGCTTTACGCTGACCTGGAACGAATTCCTGTTCGCGCTGATCATCGGCAAACAACATGCGTTGACCCTGCCGATCGGCCTGATCGGTTTTCGTACCGAGCGGGGTGACCTGTGGGAGCTGATGGCTGCCGGCGGCGTGTTGATCACCGCGCCGATGTTCCTGATCTCGTTGCTGGTCCAGAAGCAGTTTGTCGGCAGTCTCACTGCTGGTTCGGTGCGATGAGAGCGCCATCAGCCAATCCCTGAAGCATTTCCATGACCATCATCTCGTTATCGCATATCGACAAGTCCTTCGGGCCGGTGCGCATCGTCAAGGACCTGAACCTCACGATAGAGGATCAGGAGTTCCTGGTGTTTCTCGGTCCGTCCGGTTGCGGCAAAACCACCACCATGCGCATGGTCGCGGGTCTGGAACAACCGACCATGGGCGAAGTCGCGTTCGATGGCAAGCGCATCAACGAAGTGCCGACCCAGAGGCGCGATGTGGCCATGGTGTTCCAGAACTACGGCCTGTATCCCCATATGTCGGTGGCCCAGAACATCGCCTACCCGCTCAAGCTGCGTGGCGTGGCGCAGGGCGAACGCGACAAGCTGGTGGCCCAGGCGGCCGAGCGGGTGGAACTGGGCCCGTTTCTCAAGCGTATGCCGCGCGAGCTCTCGGGTGGTCAACGCCAGCGCGTCGCGCTGGCGCGCAGCATTGTGCGAACGCCGCGGGTGTTCCTGATGGACGAGCCGCTGTCCAACCTGGACGCCAAGCTGCGTGTCGTGGCACGGGCCCAGATCAAGCACCTGGCCGAGGACCTGAAGGTCACGACGATCTACGTCACGCACGACCAGGTCGAAGCCATGACGCTGGCGCACCGCGTCGCGGTCATGCAGGACGGTGTGATTCGTCAACTGGGCGCACCGGAGGACATCTACAACGACCCGGCCGACAGCTTCGTCGCCGGTTTCATTGGCAGTCCGGCGATGAACCTGTTGCCCGTAAATGCGCAGGGTTCCGTCCTGCAGGCTGAAGGCGGCATGCAGATTCGCTTGCCGGCGCCGCGTCCCGGCGCGCTGACGCTCGGCGCCCGCGCCGAGGACATGCGCCTGGCCAATCTGGATGACGCCCACTTCCAGGCCGACGTGTTCACCTTCGAGTTGTTGGGGGACTGCACGATGGCGACCGTCATGGTCGGGCACACGCTGGTCGCGATCAAGGCGCAAAAGGATCTTCGCCTACGTTCAGGAGAACGCATCGGCGTCTGTTTCGACCCGCGGCGCCTGTATTGGTTCGATCAGAGCACGGGAGCGCGGATCCGTGACTAGTTGGCGCCGTTCGCCCGCCGCGCATGCGAGCGGGCTTCCGTGTCTGGTGATGATTCCTGGCACCCTGTGTGACTGTCGGATCTTTGCGCGCCAGAAGCGCGCGCTGCGTGGCGTTGCCGATGTCCACCTGGTGGATTACAACGATCTGTCGCCGTCGCGCGACTGGGCCGGCAGCCTGCTTGCACGTCTGCCGCCGCAGTTTTCGGTGTTGGGTTTCTCGCTGGGCGGATTGTGGGCGCTGGAACTGTTGCGCCAGGCGCCGCAACGTGTCGAACGTCTCGCCATGGTGGCGAGCAACGCCCATGGCGCCAGCGTGGCGGGACGGCGCAAAAGCGCCTGGTTGTGGAAAATGTGGCGCGCGTTCGGCCCCTCCACGGTGGCACGCCATGTCAAGCCCGGCTATTTTCACCACGACAACCAACGCCAGCGCCACGCGGCGCTGGTCCACGACATGGCGCTGCGCACGCGCGCAAAGGCAGCCCGTGCCGAATTCGCGTGGGCGGCGTCGCGGCCCGATGGGCGCGCCGAACTCGCCCGGTTCGCGGGACCACTGCTCATCGTCAGTGGCGCCACTGACCGCTTGTGTACACCGGCGATGCAACGCACCATGGTGCAGGCGCAACCGCTCGCTCAATGGCTGGAACTGCCGCGCGTCGGACATTTTGTGCCGCTGGAGGCCGGTGCCAGGCTCGCCGACGTTTTGCGCCGATGGATCGTGTTGCCAGCCCCGACTCCCTCGTCATTCACTACGACGAATCGATAGCTCTACAGGAAACCCATGTTGACCCACGACCAACTCCAGCAACGCTTCATCCCTTTCGACGGCCTGCGCTACAGCACCGACGCCTTCATCGACTACCGCATTCCCGGTTGCGCGCCGAAGAAGAACTATGCGCTGATCGGCCCCGGCGTGTCGCAGAACCCGAACCAGCCGGTCAGCCTGCGCGAAAAGCACGGCTTCCAGGTCGGCGGCGTGTCCATGCCCGCGGGCACGACGAACCCGCCGCACATGCATTTCACCGCCGAGGTGTTCATCTGCACCAAGGGCCGCTGGCAGATGCACTGGGGTTTTGATCCCGACCCGCTCAAGGCCGAGATCGGCGAGGGCGATGTGTTCACGGTGCCGACCTGGATCTACCGCGGTTTCCAGAGCCTGGGACCGGATGATGCCTTCATGTTCACCGCGCTGGGCCGCGACGACACGGGCGGCATCCTGTGGGGCCCGTGGACGCTGGACGCTGCGCGCGAGCAAGGTGTACACCTGACCGAGGACTACCGCATCATCGACGAGCAACTCGGCCAGACCTGGAGCGAGACCGACAAGCGCCTGCAACCCATGACGCCGCAGGAGATCGCGGCGCTGCGCAAGTGGACGCCCGAACAGATGGCGCGGCGCGTGGTGCGGTTCGCCGAGCTGGACTGGTCGGGCGACGCCTTGCTCGACAGCGGCCTGCCGGGCTGCGGCGCTCAGATGGCGCCGGTGATCGGGCTGGGCATGTCGCAGGAGCGCGACCACCTGGCGCCGGTGCAGAACGCGCATGGTTTCTCGATCGAGTGGCTGCGCCTGCCCGTGGGCGGCAGTGTCTCGCGCCACCGTCTGGCCGACAAGCAGGTGCTGGTGGTCTACCGCGGCGAGGTCGCGATCACCATCGACGGCTCCGATGTGCCGGTGACGATCGCGGCACGCGGTTCCGCACAAGGATGGGACAGTTACGCGATGCCAGCCGACACCTGGCGCACGTACCGCAATACCGGCCAGCAGGAGGCGGTCATGCTGGTCATGACGCCGGGCGACCATCGCAAGAACCTGGTCTGGGACGCCGACGTGGTCAATGCGGCGGGCACAACCAACCGCGCCATCGACGCCAACGGCTTCGTCGCGCCAAAAAACTTCGTCGACCGATCGCAACGTTGACCGGCGCTGGGCACATCACTGAAGCAACAAGGAGCACCCCATGGCCGATCGTATCCTGACCACCCATGTCGGCAGCCTGCCGCGCCCCGAACGCGTCGTGACGCAACTGTTCGCGCAGGACAGCGGGCTGAACTACGACCCTGCGCAGTTCGACGCGGTGATGCAGTCCGAGGTGAACGATGTGGTGGCACGCCAGGTGCAGGCCCGGGTCGACGTGGTCAGTGACGGCGAAATGAGCAAGATCTCGTACGCGACCTACATCCGGCACCGGCTAACCGGTTTCGAGCTCGGCGAGATGCCGCGCGCCGTGCCGCTGGACCTGGACGACTTCCCGCAGTTCAAGGAGCGGCTGGCCAAGCTCGGCGCCACGCCCAAGTACCACCGGCCGATCTGCACCGGGCCGATCGCGGTCAAGGACCTGTCCGCGCTGCACAAGGACATCGAGAACCTCAAGGCCGCCTGCGCCAAGGCCGCCGGGCCGGGCCAGGCGCCGGTGCGCGGCTTCATGAACAGCGCCTCCCCCGGTGTGATCGCGGTGTTCCAGCCAAACCGGTATTACGCCGACCACGCACAGTACCTGCAGGCCCTGGCCGACGCGATGGCGACCGAATACGAAGCCATCGTCGCCGCCGGGCTGGACCTGCAGATCGACGCCCCTGATCTGGCAATGGGCCGGCACATCCAGTTCCGCGACGTCGACGACGCCGAGTTCCTGCGCAACGCACACCTGCAGGTCGAGGCGCTGAACCATGCGCTGCGCAACGTGCCCGCCGAGCGGGTACGCATGCACGTGTGCTGGGGCAACTACGAAGGACCGCACCACCGCGACATCGAGTTGCGCAAGATCATCGATCTGGTGCTCAAGGCCAGGCCGGCCACGGTGCTGTTCGAAGGCGCCAACCCGCGCCATGCGCACGAGTGGGAGGTCTGGGCGCAGGCCGGCCGCGAGAAACGCATCCCCGACAACAAGATCCTGGCACCGGGCGTGCTGGACACCGTGAACAATTTCATCGAACATCCGCGCCTGGTCGCCCAGCGCCTGCTGACCTATGCCAACATCGTCGGTCGGGACCGGGTGATGGCTGCCACCGACTGCGGCTTTGGCACCTTCGCTGGTTTTGGCGCGATTCATCCGCCGATCTGTTATGCCAAACTGGCCAGCATGGCCGAAGGCGCGCGCATGGCGAGCGACGAACTCTGGAACACGACGCCATGAACCAACCCCTGCATCCCCTGGACAACCGCCTGCCTGCGATGCTGCGCAGCGGCCAGCGCCTGCGCGGCGTCTTCAATGGCATTGCGTCGCCGGCCATCGTCGAGATGTGCGCGTTCGCGGGTTTCGATTTGCTGCTGATCGACAACGAACACGGCAGTGCCGGCATCGAGACCACCGAACACATGTTGCGGGCCGCGCGTGCCAGCAACCTGCCCACGGTGGTGCGGTGCCTGGAGCATGACATAGCCCGTACGCTGGACCTCGGTGCCGGCGTACTGACCATCGGAATCTGCAGTGCGCCGGT
>CAZADK010000330.1:0-5449 GCA_964483855.1 uncultured Rhodoferax sp. | reverse complement strand
CTTTGACGTTCTCAACAATGAAGGCGCGCGGTTTGAGTCGGCGAATCACGTCAACGGTCGTAGGAAACATATCCCTTTCGTCTTGATGTGCCTTGTGCCTGCCTCCCATCGAAAACGGCTGACATGGCGGACCGCCAGCAATAAGATCCAACCTGGCTTCCAAAGGCTTCGTATCGAAATCTCGGATCCAATGCCGCACATCACCCTCGAAGAGTGGCCATTCCCGGACGAGTGGATTGCCCATCTTTTGGTTTTCGCGCACGGTGTCACAAGCCCACTTGTCCCACTCCACGACCGCGTGCGAACGGAATCCCGCAAGTCCGACACCCATTGCCAATCCACCTGCCCCAGCAAATAGCTCAATTGAAGAAAGGGACATTTAATACTCCTCCAGGAACGCCAAGACGGGGAACAACACCCCACCGGATCAAGCGGCTCGCACGCCCAAACCACCATGCTTGCCCGGCCACCCCGAGTCACCGCACGTCGAATTGCCGCGTCACAGCCTGCTGCACTCCAACTTTGACCGCCAAAATTCAATCTTGGACCTTAGCATCTGGGCAAAGTGACCCTGATTATGCCGATGCCAAGAAAGGACATTCAAGACGACCACATTGCCTCAACTCGGAAATACGAGGTCAGCGCGCCCTGGAAGACGCGAGTCATAAAGTCGATAGCAACAGCCATGGCGAGGCGCACGCGACGTAACGACACACTCAGGCGCAATATCCGTCGACTTGACTCGACGTATGAGGTTTCTTATCTCCGTCTCCGTCAATGAATCCATCTTGAATGTTGCGCACGACCGCCCAATCCTGGGGCGTACACGTCAATTTCGTCGCCTCACTGAAACGCCACCTCCGCAAAACTGCGCAGCTTGCGGCTGTGCAATTGGTCGACGCCCAGCTCGCGCAGCAGCTCGATGGCGCGTACGCCGATGCGCAGGTGCTGGTCCACGCGTTCGCGATAGAAATGGTCGGCCATGCCGGGCAGCTTGATCTCGCCGTGCAGCGGCTTGTCGCTCACACACAGCAAGGTGCCATACGGCACGCGGAAGCGGAACCCGTTGGCGGCGATAGTCGCGCTCTCCATGTCGAGCGCCACCGCCCGGCTCTGGCTGAAGCGCCGCTGCGGCCCGTTGTCTGGCAACAGCTCCCAGTTGCGGTTGTCGGTGCTGGCCACGGTGCCGGTGCGCATGATGCGCTTGAGCTCGGGGCCCTGCACCTGCGTCACGTCGGCCACCGCGGTCTGGATCGCGACCTGGATCTCGGCCAGCGCCGGGATCGGCACCCATAGCGGCAACTCCTCGTCCAGCACGTGGTCTTCGCGCACATAGCCGTGCGCCAGCACATAGTCGCCGAGTTGCTGCGTGGTGCGCAGCCCGGCGCAATGGCCGAGCATGATCCAGGCATAGGGCCGCAACACCGCCACGTGGTCGGTGATGTTCTTGGCGTTGGCCGGACCCACGCCGATGTTGATCATCGTGATGCCGCAACCATCGCGGCGCAGCAGGTGGTAACCCGGCATCTGCGGCAATCGCAGCGGCTCGGCGCCGAACTCGTCGCCTTCCTCGGACGACAGGCCAACGCGCCGGGTCACCATGTTGCCGGGCTCGACGAAGGCGATGTATTCGCTGCTCTGGTCCTGCATCGCTGCACGCCCCATGCGCACGAACTCGTCGATGTAGAACTGGTAGTTCGTGAACAACACGAAATTCTGGAAGTACTGCGGTGCGGTGCCGGTGTAGTGGCGCAGCCGGTGCAGCGAGTAATCGACGCGGGGCGCGGTGAACAGCGCCAGCGGATGCGGCTCGCCGGCGCGCGGCTCGTGGGTGCCATTGGGAATGCAGTCGTCCATCGCCGTCAGGTCGGGCAGGTCGAACGCGTCGCGCATCAGCTGGCGCCGCTGCGCGCTCAGACTGCCCTCGATATGGTCGTGCTCGGCAAACGAGAAATGCACCGGAATCGGCTGGTTGCTGGTGCCCACCTCGAGCTCGACGCCGTGGTTGCGCAGCAGCAAGGAGAACTGCTCCAGGTAGTAGTCGCCGAACAGGTCGGGGCGTGTCAGCGTGGTCTCGTAACGTCCCGGTCCGGCCACGAAGCCGTAGCTCAGCCGCGCGCTGTCGTCGCTGACGACACGGGCCACGGTATGGGTCTGGACCCGTACAAAGGGATAACAGGCCCGGGCCTTGCCCGGCAGGTCTTCGCCCGCCACATACCGTTGCATCGCCTTGCGCAAATGGGCCAGGCTGCTGTCGTAGATCCGTCGGACCTGGGCCAGCGCGCTGGCTGCATCGGTGTGGCGCGTCGTCGCCAGCGGAGGGGGGAGATAGGTCATGGCGCTATTGTCCACAAAGGACAGCAGCGGCGGCAGCCGATCGGGTAGAGTGCTTGGCTTGACCGCCTGCCCGCCCATTCCATGACCCGTCCCCTCGTTCGCCGCCTGCTGCGCCTGATCCTGATCTTTCTCGTGGCGCTGCCCGTGCTGGTCGTCGGTGCCTTGCTGGCGCTGGACATCCCGCGCAACGCCGCCGGCATGGCGGCCAAGGGTATTTGTTCCGCCGCGTTTGTCGCCCACCGGCCCGTCGCCGGCCTGCTGGCGGCAGAGGTCCTGCCGGCCAGCCCGGTGCTGGGCCTGATCAACGTGACGGTGCACGAGCGCGACCAGCGCGTGCAGGCGCGTTTTGCCGGACTGTTCGAGCGCCAGGCGCAGTGGCTGCCGTCGCGGGGCTGCGTGCTGGACCTGGACAGCGGGCCGGTGCGCCCGTCCGGGCGCGCGCCGGTGGACACGGCCAGAGCCTGGCCGCAGGGCGAAGCCGCGCTGCCACCGGTGCAATGGCCCGACGGCATCGATCGCGACAAGCTGCTGCTGGCCGTGCAGCAGGCCTTCGTCGGCGCCGGTGACCCGCGGGCGGCAAACACCCGCGCCGTGGCCGTGATCCACAAGGGCCGCGCGCTGGTATTGCAGACCGCCCCCGGCTTCGGGCCCGATACCGCACTGCACGGCTGGTCGATGACCAAGACCGTGCTGGGCATGCTCAGCTACAAGCTGGCGCGCGAGAACGACCTGGATTTCGCGACGCCGGTCGTCGATGCTTTCGCCGGCGACCGCTCGCCAGACTGGGTCGCCCGCTGGCGCAAGGATGCTCGGAAGACGATCACGGTGGCCGACCTGATGTACATGCGCGACGGCCTGGACAGCCAGGAGGAGTACGCGCCCTGGGGTTCGGTGCCGCAGATGTTGTGGGGCAACCGCGATACAGCTGCATTTGCCGCCGCCGTCGAACCCGGGGTGCCCCCCGGCCAGCGCTGGCGCTACCTGAGCCAGACCGCCAACCTGCTGGCAGCTGTCGACCGGGCGCGGCTGCGCACCGACGCCGAGTACTGGGCCTACCCGAAACGCGTGCTGTTCGACCCCATTGGCGCGCGCACGGCGACGCTCGAGACCGACGCGGCCGGCAACTGGGTCGGCTCCTCGTATTTGTGGGCCAGCGTCGGCGACTGGGCCCGACTCGGGCAGCTGATGCTGCAGGACGGCCGCTGGGGCGAGCAGCAGGTATTGCCACCGGGCTGGTGGGCCTTCGCCTCGACGCCAGCCACCCCCCAGGGCGACGGTACGGGCTACGGCGCGCAGACCTGGCGCATCGCCGACCCGCAGGCCGGGCGATGCCGCGCCAGCGGCCTGCCCCCCGACACGCTGGCCATGAGCGGGCACTGGGGCCAGGTGGTGGCGATGGTGCCCTCGCGCGATGCTGTTATCGTGCGCCTGGGTTGGACCTTCCGCGGCGGGCAGTTCGACAGCTGCGCCTTCCTGGCACAGGTGCTGGGCACCTTGCCACGCTGAAGCCTTGGTTCCGGTACGCCGCGGACAACGCCGTTGAACCTACAAACGGCAGTCGAGCGCTTGATTTCCGCGGGCAACGCAGATGAACACCGACAGTTTTGGCCTCGACGTTTGTAGGTTCACCACGACGCCGGCCACCGGGCCGGACACCACCCCCGCGACGGGGACAACGATTTCACGACAAGGAGCATCACATGGATCTGGGTATCAAGGGCAAATGGGCGCTGGTATGCGGCGCCAGCAAGGGCCTGGGACTGGGCTGCGCGCAGGCACTGGCGGCTGACGGCGTCAACCTGGTGATCAACGCCCGTGGCGCAGACGCACTGGAGGCAGCGGCTACGCAATTGCGCGCCATTCCCGGCGCTGGCGCGGTGCTGGCGGTGGCCTGTGACATCACCAGCGAGCAGGGCCGCGCAGCGGTGTTCGGCGTGCAGGGCGGGCCGGGCGTCGACTTCGACATCGTGGTCACCAACGCCGGCGGCCCGCCACCGGGCGACTTCCGCGATTGGGAGCGCGAGGCCTGGATCAAGGCGCTGGATGCCAACATGCTGACGCCGATCTGGCTGATCAAGGCCACCGTCGACGGCATGGCCAGGCGCGGGTTCGGGCGTATCGTCAACATCACCTCGGGCGCGGTCAAGGCGCCGATCGACAACCTGGGCCTGTCCAACGGCGCGCGCTCCGGCTTGACCGGCTTCGTGGCCGGGGCGTCGCGCAGCAGCATCGCCGGCTCTGGCGTGACGATCAACAACCTGCTGCCCGGCGCCTTCGACACCGACCGGCTGCGCGCCACGATGCAGGGGCTGGCGCAGAAAACCGGCAAGCCGATGGACGAGTTGCTGGCGGCACGCGCCAGCGCAATACCCGCCAAACGCTTTGGCAACGGCCCGGAGTTCGGTGCCATCTGCGCCTTTCTGTGCAGCCAGCATGCCGGCTACATCACCGGCCAGAACATCCTGGCGGACGGCGGAAGTTACCCCGGCACGATGTAAGACGCCGTCACCCGTTCGCCTGCGCCGACAGGCGTGCCAGCAGGCTCTCGACGCAATGTTCGCCCTGGTGCATGCAATACCGCGACCTGATACCCGATCGCCTGGGCGGCGCCTTCATCGCCTCGCACATCCGCATCCTGGACGGCGGCCCGCAACCGGACTATGTCCATTTCCACCGGATCCGTTTCCAGGCGATCTACTGTCGCGCCGGCTGGGTGCGCGTGGCCTATGAAGGCCAGGGCGAGCCGCTGGTGATGCGGCCCGGCGACTGCGTGTTGCAGCCACCGCTGATCCGCCACCGGGTGCTGGAGAGTTCAGCCGGAGCCGAGGTGATCGAAATCGGGGCGCCGGCCGAACATGTCACGATGACCGAGCGCCGAATGCAATTGCCCAACGGCGAGTTGCAACCCGGCCGCGATTTCGATGGCCAGCGCTTCGTGTTCCACCAGGCCGCATCCGGTCACTGGACGCCGTGGCGGATCGATGGTTTCCAGGCCCGCGACACCGGTATTGGCGACGCCACCGCGGGCATGGCCGGTATCCGGGTGGTTCGACCCGGCCCGCAACCATCCCCCCGCAGCCAATCGCACCGGTCCGAGTTCTGCTTCTTCTTC
>CAZADK010000329.1:0-5467 GCA_964483855.1 uncultured Rhodoferax sp. | reverse complement strand
ACCGCCCGGCCGTTCCGAAGGGACTGACGGCCCCCTGGGGGGGCAGCGAACGCAGAGAGCGTGGGGGCTGTTTCATTTCAATGTCCTCCGGTGCCGAGATAGGCCTCGATCACTGCTTCGTTCTTCTGTACTTCCCGTGGCGGGCCCTCGGCGATCTGCTTGCCGTAGTCGAGCACGGTCACCCGGTCACACAGACCCATGACCAGCTTTACGTCATGTTCGATCAACAAGATGGTGCGCTTGTCGTTGCGGATCTGGTCGATCAGTTCGCGCAGTTGCAACTTCTCGGTGGCGTTCATGCCGGCTGCCGGCTCGTCGAGCGCAATCAACTGGGGATCGGTCGCGAGCGCACGGGCGATCTCGAGCCGGCGCTGGTCGCCATAACTGAGGGTACGCGCCTTGTAGTCGGCGAGCTTGCCGATGCCCACGTAATCCAGCAGTTCCTGCGCCCGCTTGGCGATCTCGGCTTCTTCCTTGCGAAAACTCGCGGTGCGGAACATCGCCCCGAACAAGCCGGAGTGGGTACGGATATGCCGGCCCACCATGACGTTCTCCAGCGCAGTCATCTCGGCAAACAGGCGGATGTTCTGGAACGTGCGCGCGATACCGGCCTTGGCCACCTCGTGCACCGCGCTGGGCTTGTAGGGTTTGCCGGCGAGTTCGAAGGTTCCGCTGTCGGCGGTATACAGGCCGGTGATGACGTTGAAGAAGGTGGTTTTTCCGGCGCCGTTGGGGCCGATCAACCCGTACACCTGGCCCCGCGTGATCGTGATGCCGACATCGCTGAGGGCCTGCAGCCCGCCAAACCGCTTGGAGATACCCGCGACCTTGAGAATGGTGTCTGTCATGGCGCGGCCCTCAACTGTTCGCCTGCAGCGACTTGCCATGCTCCGGGCTCGGCCACAAGCCACGCGGACGCAACAACATGATGGTGATCATGGCCAGCGCGATCAGCAACTGGCGCAGGATCGACGCATCCAGCCGCCCGCCGGTGAACGCCTGCAACGGGCTGGCCACATACCGCAACACCTCGGGCAAGGCGGCCAGCAGCAAGGCACCGAGCACGACGCCGGGCAGGTGACCCAGCCCGCCGAGCACGACCATGGAGACGATCATCACCGACTCCATCAACGTGAACGATTCGGGCGAGACGAAACCCTGGAACGACGCGAACAAGGCCCCACTGACGCCACCGAACGATGCGCCCATGCCGAATGCCAGCAGCTTGAGGTTGCGGGTGTTGATGCCCATGGCCTTGGCGGCTATCTCGTCCTCGCGTATCGCCATCCAGGCGCGACCGACGCGCGACAGCGCCAGCCGGTGGCTGAGCACGATGCTGATCAGCACCATGGCGAGGAACAGGTAGTAGTACATCGCAACCGACGTGAGCTCCATGCCGAACACATCGAACGAGCGCTTGAGGTCGACACCGAAGATCTGGAATGCGTCGATGCCGCTGATGCCCTTGGGACCGTTGGTGATGTTTACCGGGTGGTCGAGGTTGTTGAGGAACACCCGGATGATCTCGCCGAACCCCAGGGTCACGATGGCCAGGTAGTCACCGCGCAACTTGAGTGTCGGCGCCCCCAGCAACACGCCAAACAGCCCCGCCAGCGCCGCGGCCAGCGGAATCACGAGCAGGATGGGCACATGCATGCCGTTCGGGTAGATGGCAGCGATCCATGCGAAGGTGTTGGTCAGGTGCGGCGATGCGAGCAGCGCGTACATGTAGGCGCCCACCGCGAAGAAGGCCACATAGCCCAGGTCCAGCAGGCCGGCATAACCGACCACGATGTTCAGCCCGATCGCCAGCAGCACATACAGCAGCGCGGTATCGACGATGCGCACCCAGGCATTGCCGAACACCTGCAAACCCATTGGCAGCAGCAACAGTGCAACGCCGATCACGAAATACAGGAAGATCTTGTTGATTTTCATGGGTCGCTCCTCAGGCGCGGTCGGCCACGCGTTCACCGAGCAGTCCCGACGGCCGCAACGTCAGGATCACGATCAGCACCACAAAGGCGAAGATCTCGGAGTAGTGGCTGCCCAGCACGCCACCGGTCAACACGCCGATGTAACCCGAGCCCAGGGCCTCGATCAGCCCGAGAAGTACGCCTCCGACGACCGCCCCGGCCAGATTGCCGATACCGCCGAAAACCGCCGCCGTGAAGGCCTTGAGGCCTGGAAGAAATCCCATGGCATGCTGCACCGTGCCGTATTTCATCGCCAGCATGATGCCGGCCAGCGCCGCCAGCACCGCACCGATCACGAAGGTGGCCGAGATGACCACGTCGGGCTTGACCCCCATCAGGCCAGCCACGCGGGGGTTCTCGGCCGTGGCCCGCATGGCGCGGCCGAGCGATGTGTAGTTGACCAGCCAGACCAGCGCCACCAGCAAGACGACGGTCATGGACAGGATCAGCAGGTCTGTCGGTGAAATCACGGCACCGCCGATCTCGTAAGGCGTCACTGGCAGCAGGCTCGGGAACGGCTTGGGATTGGGCTTCCAGATGATCATCGCGACCGTCTGCAGCAGCAGCGACATGCCGATCGCGGTGATCAGCGGCGCCAGCCGGGGCGAATTGCGCAATGGCCGGTAGGCCACTTTTTCGATCGTGAAGTTCAGCACGGCCGCTGTTGGACAGGCTACCAGCGCGGAGATGATCAACACCACCCAACCCGGCATGCCGGGAAAGGCCGGTTGCAAGATCCCGGCAACGGTCCAGGCGGTCAGTGCACCAAACATCAACACTTCGCCATGCGCAAAGTTGATGAGCTGAATGATGCCGTACACCATCGTGTAACCCAATGCGACCAGCGCGTACACGCTGCCCAGCACCAGCCCGTTGATGATCTGCTGCAGGAAGATGTCCATGAATTGACGCTCCGGTCTTATTGATTTATGTCGTATCTGAACGTCACACTTGTGGCGCCACATGCAGCTACGCAAAAACCGGACCATGTTTCCGGTCCGGTTCGGCGGGATTGCAACCCGACGCCATTTTACTGAGCCAGTCTGGTGCGCCTGCCGGGAAAACGCCGGGGTTTACCCTTGCGCCCGATGCCACGAACAGCTCTCCGGATACCCGCCGGGCATGCCCAAACTCCAAACTCTCAGCCCTTGCGTGCGGCAGCGTCGAGTTCGCGCAAGTGCGCCAGCTTGTCCGCAATGCGCGACTCCAGCCCGCGCGGCACCGGCCGATACCAGCGCGGCTCGGCCATTCCATCGGGCAGGTAGTGAGCCCCGGCGGCATACGCTTCGGGTTCATCATGGGCATAACGATAGCCGCTGCCGTGCCCGAGCTCCTTCATCAGGCCGGTGGGCGCATTGCGCAGGTGCACCGGCACCTCGCGCGACTTGTCCGATCTGACGAAAGCGCGCGCCTGGTTGTAGGCCACGTAGCCGGCATTGCTCTTGGGTGCCACCGCCAGGTACAACACCGCCTGCGCCAGCGCCAGTTCGCCCTCGGGCGAACCCAGCCGCTCGAAGGTCGCCGCCGCGTCGTTGGCGATCTGCAGCGCGCGCGGGTCGGCCAGGCCGATGTCTTCCCAGGCCATGCGCACGATGCGCCGCGACAGGTAACGCGCGTCGGCGCCGCCGTCGAGCATGCGCGTCAGCCAATAAAGGGCCGCATCCGGGCTCGACCCGCGCACCGACTTGTGCAACGCCGAGATCTGGTCATAGAAGTTGTCGCCGCCTTTGTCGAAGCGCCGGGCATTGAGTGTCAACGCATCCTGCAGGAACAACGCATCGATTGTCACGACACCGGCAGCTTGCGCAGCCGTGCTTGCCTGCTCGAGCAGGTTCAGCAGCCGACGCGCGTCACCGTCGGCATACCCGACCAGCGTGTCGATCGCCGACGGTTCGATCTGCAGCTGGTTCAGCAACGCAGCTTGCGCGCGCCGCACCAGTTGCGCGAGTTCGTCATCGCTCAGGCTCTGCAGCACATAGACCTGGGCACGTGATAGCAGGGCAGAGTTCACCTCGAACGACGGGTTCTCGGTCGTGGCGCCAATGAACGTCACCAGTCCCGACTCGACGAACGGCAGCAACCCATCCTGCTGGCTCTTGTTGAAGCGGTGGATCTCGTCAACGAACAGGATCGTCCTTTTTCCCTGCGCCAGGTTGTGTTCGGCCTGCTCCATTGCCGCTCGAATTTCCTTGACGCCAGAGAACACCGCCGACAGGGCAATGAAGGCATATCCAAACGCGCTGGCGGACAGCCGCGCCAAAGTGGTCTTGCCCACACCCGGCGGCCCCCACAGGATCATCGAATGCGGCTTGCCGGACTCGAACGCCAGCCGCAACGGACGGCCCGGTCCGATCAGGTGTGATTGGCCGATGACGTCGTCGAGACTGGCGGGTCGCAAGGCCTCGGCCAGCGGCGCCGCTGGCGCGGTCGGAAAAAGCTCAGCCATGGCGCCGAACGCCAGGTGTCCACCGCACGCGTTTGTCCGCCAAGACAGTCCCCGCTCAGGGGCGGATGACGTCCGCGCCGGCCGGCGGCTTGAACTGGAACAAGCTGTCCGGCAAGCGGGGATTGACCTCGACCATGTCGAAACGCAGTTCGGAGCGCTGGCCGAAGTTGTCGACCATGTCCAGCGCCGCCAGTGTCGGCGTGGCCGAATCGCCACGAAAACCGACCCTCACCGAGCGCAATTGGCCATCTCGGGAGCGCGGCGTGGCCAGCACCCACTGCAGGCCGTCCTGGTCCGGTTGGCCCTGCAGTTCGTATTCGGCCTGCACTACCGCCAGGTCCGGTGCCGCGGCGATCAGCGCTGCCGGTGTCGAACCCAGCACCTGCGCCTGCTTGCGCGCGCTGACCTGGTTCAGGTCGACGTCATGCATCCACAGGATCTGGCCGTCTGCGACGATGGTCTGCTCGAACGGCTTGCCGTAGACAAAACGGAAACGGTTCGGCCGCGAAAATGCGAAGCTGCCTTTCGAGGTCCGGACCCTGCCTGCCTGGCCATCGCGCGAAGGCGAGGTGACAACCTGGGTGAACTCGGCGCGGCCACTCGACACACCCTTGACGAACCGCTCCAGCGCATCGAGCCCGTCCGCCCGAGCGGCACCCAGGGCCAGCAGCGACGCCGACGCCAGCAACATGCCGCGGCGATGCATCATGATTCGGCCCTCGCCGGCACCAGGATCTCGCGTTGCCCGCTGCCGCTCATGGCGCTGACCAGGCCGGCCTTTTCCATGTCCTCGACCAGCCGCGCGGCACGGTTGTAGCCGATCTTCAGATGGCGCTGCACGAGACTGATGCTCGCCTTGCGGTTCTTGAGGACGATTTCGACCGCCTGGTCGTACAGCGGGTCTTTCTCGCCGCCGCTGCCGCCATCGCCCAGGGCATCTGCCTCCCCATCGACGGTGCCACCTTCGAGCACACCCTCGATATAGTTCGGCTCGCCCTGCGACTTGAGATAACTCACCACCCGGTGCACCTCTTCGTCGCTGACG
>CAZADK010000328.1:0-5469 GCA_964483855.1 uncultured Rhodoferax sp. | reverse complement strand
GGTCGCAGTCCTTGTTCAGGTATCCGCTCGCGCCCTGGCGCAGCATGGTGGTGGCGTAGTGTTCCTCCGGAAAGCTGCTCAGAATCAGTACCGGCAGATCCGGTGCGCGGGCGCGGATGGCCAGCAGCGCATCGACGCCGCCGCTGTCGGGCATGGACAGGTCCATCAGCATCACGTCGACCTCGCCCTTGCGCACGATGTCGAGCGCCTCGCGGCCGTTGGACGCCTCGGCGACAACGGAAAAATCGCTCTGGTCGGAGAAAAACTGGCGCAAGCCGGCCCGCACCATGGCATGGTCGTCAATGATTGCGATGCGGATCATGGGTGTCCTCCTGGATCAATGGATGGATGATCCCACAAACGGTGGCCTGGGAAGACACGATACAACATGACACGCTTGCGACACAACAGCCTGGTCTTTGCGCTGGCCTGCCTGGCCGCGATGGCGATCGTGCTGGTCACCGAGGGCGCGTACTGGGCGTCGGTCGGCAAGCTGGACAAGATCGGCACGTATCGCCTGGCGCAAAATAACATCCAGTCGCTGGTGCAGGGCGTTGTCGACGCCGAAACCGGCAGCCGTGGTTACCTGCTGACCGGCAGCCCGGACTACCTCGAGCCCTACCATGCGGCGCTGCGCCAGGTCGATGCGTCGATGCAGCTGATCGACGCGACCTATGGCGCGTCGTCCCGGCACGCCGCGCAGCTGGAACAGCTGCACGACCTCACGCGGGCCAAGCTGTCCGAACTGGCGCTGACGATACGGCTGTTCGAGGAAGGCCGGCCCAAGGCTACCGCGGACATCGTCATGAGCGGCATCGGCAAGGAAAAGATGGACGAACTGCGCGCCATCGGCAATGCGCTGGTGGCAAATGAGGATGTCAACATCGGCCGCAGCCGCCACGACATCTACCGCACACTGCTGCTGAGCCGCTTCGGCATCATGGTGCTCAGCGCCACGGGTCTGCTGGCGCTGTTCATGTATCTGCGCCAGACCCGGACGTTCAAGCTGCAGCAACTCGAGCAGCAACTGGAGCAGCAACGTGTCGTGCTGGCCGAGCGAGACCGGCTGGAGGCCGAGGTCGCCCAGCGCACTTCCCAGCTGGTGGATTTGACGCATCACATCCAGTCGGCGCGGGAGGACGAGAGGCATCGCCTGGCGCGCAACCTGCATGACGAGCTGGGCTCGTTGCTGACCTCGGCCAAGCTCGACGCCGCGCGCATCAAGTCGCGTATCGCGGGCAGCGCGCCGGAGGCGCTCGAACTGCTGGCCCATCTGGTGTCCACGCTCAACAGCGGCATCGCACTCGGGCGCAGCATCATCGAGGATCTGCGGCCTTCGGCCCTGGGCAACCTGGGCCTGGTGGCCGCGCTGGACATCCTGGCGCGGGAGTTCGCCGAGCAGTCGGACGTGCAGGTCCATTGCGACCTGACGCCGGTGACGCTGGCACCCCATGCGGAGTTGACGGTCTATCGGCTGGTCCAGGAGGCCATCACCAACATCGCCAAATATGCGCAAGCGCGCCAGGTCTGGATCCGGCTGGCGGCCAAAGACGGCATGGTGGTGGTGACGGTGCGCGACGACGGCATCGGGTTCGATGCGGACGGCAAGCGCAGCTCGGTTTATGGATTGATCGGCATGCGTTACCGGGTCGAGGCGATCGGCGGCACGCTGGAGCTGGTGTCCAGGCCCGGCAAAGGGGCCACGATCGGCGCCCGTATTCCGGAGCACTCTGTGATTGCCGAGCCAGATACCGTGTGACGCCGTATCGCGCCGCCCTGCATTCGGGCGGTATCAGCCGGCGCCGTTGTCGCTGCCGGTGGCGTCGGAGCCGTCTGGCACGAGCATCCGCCGCGGGTCGACCCAGCGATCGAACTGTTCGGCCGTCACCAGGCCCAGCGCCAGTGCCGATTCGCGCAGGCTACTGCCGTCGTGGTGCGCCTTCTTGGCAATCTGCGCCGCGCGGTCGTAGCCGATATGCGGCGCCAGTGCCGTGACCAGCATCAGCGAACTGCCCAATGCGGCCTGCAGCCGCTGCGCGTTCGGACGGATGCCCTGCACGCAGTGGGTGCTGAAGCTGCGCATTGCGTCCGACAACAGCCGCAGGCTGTCGAGCGTGTCGTATACGATCAGCGGTTTATAGACGTTGAGTTCGAAATGCCCCTGGCTGGCGGCGAATCCGATCGCCGCGTCGTGCCCGAACACCTGAGCACAGACCATGGTCAGCGCCTCGATCTGGGTCGGGTTCACCTTGCCCGGCATGATCGAGCTGCCCGGCTCGTTCTCCGGTAGCTGCAACTCGCCCAGGCCAGCGCGCGGGCCACTGCCCATCAGGCGGATGTCGTTGCCGATCTTGGTCAGCGCGACGGCCAGCATCCGCAGCGCGCCGTGGAAGGCGACCAAAGCCTCGTGGCCGGCCATGGCAGCGAACAGGTTGTCTGCCTGTACCAGTGGCAGGCGCAGCTCGGCAGCCAGCCGCGCTGCAACCCGCGGGCCGAATTGTGCGTGCGTATTCAGGCCGGTGCCCACGGCGGTTCCGCCAATGGCCAGCGCATGCAGCGCCGGCAATGTCTGCCGGATCTGCCGTTCGCACAGCGCCAGCTGGGCCGCGTAGCCGCCGAACTCTTGGCCCAGTCGCATCGGCGTTGCGTCCTGCAGGTGTGTGCGTGCCAGCTTGATGACCTCATGCCATGCGGTGGCCTTGTCGGCCAACGCATCGTGCAGGGTCTGCAGGGCCGGCAACAAGGCGTCGACCGCCTGGCGCGCCACCGCAATATGCATCGCACTGGGAAACACGTCGTTCGACGACTGCCCCAGGTTGACCTCGTCGTTGGGATGGATCGCGGCGCAGGTCGCATCGGCTCCCCGCAGCTGACCGGTCGCCAGGCGGGCGATGACCTCGTTCACGTTCATGTTGCTTTGCGTGCCCGACCCGGTCTGCCAGACGGACAGCGGAAAGGCTTCGTCGTGCTCACCGACGGCCACCGCATGCGCGGCCTGTGCGATTGCCTGCGCGCGCCGTGGTGCGAGGCCTTGCAATTCCTGGTTGACCAGTGCCGCGGCCCATTTGATCCAGGCCAGCGCGTGGATCTGTGCCATCGGCATGTGTTGCTCGCCAATGGCAAAGAACTGCTGGCTGCGGGCGGTCTGCGCGCCCCACAAGGCGTCTAACGGAACCTCGATGGCGCCGAAGCTGTCGGTCTCGGTACGGGTGGTTTTCATGGTCGTATATCCCGTGGCGGCCTTTCATGCTAATGCAGTTGCGGCTTCCATGCCGAAGTGGCGTGACGGACCCGGTGCAGGCCACTGCCGGCGCTGTTGCCCTGCGCGTCCAAGCGGTTGTCCTGCGTCGGAAAGTGAACGACGGATGCTTTGGGAACGCTGTTGCTCTGCGCGTCCAAGCGGTTGTCCTGCGTCGGGTGATTGCGCTGTCGCCCTGCGCCGTCACGCGGTGTCGTCCTACGTCATGTGGTGGTGCACGCCGATGCCGCCTTCGAGCTGCCAGACCTACAGTAATGGCATGGACAAGGCGCGTCGTGTGCCTGCCACACACCACCGGAGAATCCTATGACCACTCGAACCACTTTTGCAGCCCTCATCGCCGCTGCCGTCCTGATGACCGCCACCGGATGCGCGGTCACGCGCGGGCAGCAGTCCGTTGGCGGATATGTAGACGACGCCGGCATCACCACGCTGGTCAAGAGCCGCATGCTCGAGGACAAGCAGGTGGCGGGGACATCGATCTCGGTCGAGACACTCAATGGCACGGTGATGTTGTCCGGTTTCGCGAAGAACGGTACCGAGAAAATGGCAGCCGAGCGTATTGCCCGCGGTGTCAATGGCGTGAAGATGGTGAAGAACGAAATCACTGTCCGGCCGTGACAGCGCGCGGCGGCGAAGGTGCATGGCTGCAGAACTTCGCCGCCGCGTGGCCAACTGGCCAGCCTTCCTGCGGCACCTGTATTGAAAGAAAACCATCATGAAAACCTTTGACAAACGATCGATGACGATGCCGGCACTGGCCTTGGCTGCTGTATTCGCGTTGGCCGGTTGCGCCGGAATGACAAACCAAGAAAAGGGCACCCTGACCGGAGCCGCCATCGGTGGCGTGGTGGGCAACGTGTTGTGCGGCGGCATTGCCTGCACGGGCGCAGGTGCCGCAGTCGGCGGCGTGATCGGGAACCAGGTGACGAAGTAGCAGCAAGCTAGCGTACAACCCGCCAGATAGTCCCCCGTGGCGCAGACGCTTGAAAAGCGTCTGCGCCACGGTTGTTTGCGGCCCAGCGCCATAGGCATGACCTATTTGCGCTTGAATGCGAGCAGGAAGATGCCCAGAACCACGGCGCCGCCGCTGACGACCAGTGGGATGTTGACCGATTGTTTTTCCTCGACCTTCAATGCGATGGGGCCCAGCTGCACACCGGTCGTCTCACGGGTATAACTGAAGCCGCCGTAGATGAGTCCCAGACAGCCGGCTGCGATCAGGACGATTCCGGCGAGTTTGGAGGCATTCATGGCGGTGTTTCCTTCGTGTGTGGATCGGGAATGTGTTTCGGTGCAAGGCGATTGCGCCCCGTGTCAACGACTGGTCGCGACCAGGTTGTCGAGTATCTGTGTCGTGCGGTTGTCGATCGCTGGTCTGCTCGTGTCCATCTGGGCCAGCGCCAGGCGCAGCGCCTCGCCGCGCCGCATGGAAAGGTGCAGGGTGTCGATGAACATCGACAGGATCACGCAAGCGACCAGTGCCGCCGTAGTGGCAAGCAGCCAGGGGGCAACAGTTCGCAGGGATTCCGGCCAGAGGGGTGTCGATGCGACCATATGTCCATCCGAATAATGTTTGATGGGACGACTGTCGCGCAGACAGTGTCGTGCGCCTATCGGCGGCAGCAGACTTCGGATGTAGGACGGAGCCGCGCGACGCGGGTGTCAGAATCGCGGCAGGCCCTGGAACGCCGGGTTCTTCGGCGTATTGCCGCGCACCAGTTCCCGACCGTATTCGGCGCAGCGCTGCAAGGTGGGGATCACCTTGCCCGGATTGAGCAGGCCCTTGGGGTCGAACGCTGCCTTGACGCCCAGCATCTGCGCGTTTTCTTCGGCGCTGAACTGCACGCACATCGAGTTGAGCTTTTCGATGCCTACACCGTGTTCGCCGGTCACGGTGCCGCCCATCGCCACGCTGGTCTCCAGGATCTCGGCGCCGAACAACTCGCAGCGGCGCAGCTGGTCGGCGTCATTGGCATCGAAAAGGATCAGCGGATGCAGGTTGCCGTCGCCGGCGTGGAATACGTTGGCGCAGCGCAAGCGGTATTTCTTCTCCATCGCCTGGATCGCCAGCAGGATGTCGGCCAGGCGTTTACGCGGGATCGTCGAATCCATGCACATGTAGTCCGGGCTGATGCGCCCGCTGGCCGGAAACGCGTTCTTGCGCCCGCTCCAGAAACGCAGCCGTTCGGCTTCGTCGCGGCTGACGG